>CAYUMA010000154.1:0-1781 GCA_964445675.1 uncultured Pseudomonadales bacterium
CATGCGCGTACCCTGGGACTGAGAAGGCGACAGGTTCGCGCACTTTTGCGTTCAAATCGGAGACACGCCAAAAATGACTTTTTGCGTCGAACAATCAGCGGCTTGCATAACTCTGATCAACCTTTAACCGGACACTACTGACTGTAAATATAAACAGTATACCGACCTGAACGCGACGAGGCAACAGCCAACAGTCTAACTGAGGGGTGGGTTTTGCGCAGATTCCGTAGAGCACATGCAGAGGGTGATGGTCCACCGCGTCATCGCGCGCTCGGCTTTTCGAGCGCCGCGAGGCGCGCCATCGCGGCGGCAAAACGCGGATCCGCGCGCAGCGGCGCGAACGCCGGAGCGAGACGGAGGTGCCGGAACAGCCCGACCTCACGATTGTCGATGGCGCGGTCGAGCCACACGAGTGCGCGATCGAAGTTGCCCAGCAGAGCTTCGCCTTCGAATGCGCCAGACGAATACGCGAGCGGACTCGCCGCGAAGCGCACTTCCGCCGCGGCGAGAATACGCCGTGCCTCCTCGGTGCGGCCGAGCAGCGCAAGCGCGCCCGGAAACGACTCGGGGTGCGCGCCGCCGTGCGCACGCCAGGCGCGATCGAGTGCGTCGTTGGCGGCCGCGAGATCGCCCTCGGCGTGACACGCGCGCACCTTCGCGAGTAATGCCCAAAGCCCAAACCACGATGCGTCGTCGGTCATACTGAGCGCCCGATCGAGGGTTCGATGCGCTTCGCCGTATCGGCCCGCCAGCGCGAGCGCGTGTCCCAGAAGAACTGCCGCAGGCACGTCGTCGACGCTGCCGCGAGCGTTGGCGCTCTGCAGGCTGGCGAGCGCTTCGTCCAGACGACCTTGCGCGAGGAGCGTCTGGCCAATCATGTTGTCGATGACAGCATCAGGTTCTCCTGACTTCCGCGCGCGCTCGAGACTCTCAATGGCCCCCGCATAGTCGAGCTCGAGCATGTATTGCATCTGACCCAGCGGGAGCGCGTCGTCCGGATCGGCCTCGAGCACCCGTCGGACGTGTTCGCGCGCCTTGGGTAGCGCGTCTTCGGCGCGTATCGAGCCTCCGAGACGGTTCGAATAGCACACGGCCAGCCAGAAATGCGCATCGACGAGCGTCGGGTCTGCTTGTAGCGCATTCTCCGCATGACGAACGGCGACGAGCCAATTCCCCTCGGCGGTGTACCAAGCCTTCCACGTTTCCTGGACCGCGGCGACCAACTCGTCGCGCGCGGCTTCGCTCCGGGTGGTCAGACCTGCACCCCAAGCGCGCGAAAACACGGTCGCGCGGATCAGTCCTGCCGCCTGTTCGGCGCGCTCGAACGTGGATGTGCCCGGTGCGATCGGGAACGTCTTCGCCCACACGACGCGGCCGGAGTCCGCCGTTAGCAGCTCGAGCGCGAGCGAGACCGAATCCCCGGCGCGTTGCACGCTGCCGGCGAGGCGATGTCGCGCAGCATCGTTCGGACCGTTCGGACCGTTCGGAGCCGAACGCAGAACGATGACGTCCATCGTCGCGAGGGTGCGCGTGAGGTCGTTCAGCGCGATCTCGGCGATCGCATTGAGCGAGCCGTCGGCCGGGACGGTGAAGGGTTGAACGACGACGGTCCAGTTGCCCGGATCGTCCAACCCGCTTGGCGCCGCCGAGTCCGTCGGCGTCTGGTTCGTATCGCGCCAGGTCAGCGTGAGACCCGCCGCGAGCGCCACGACGACGGCAACCGCCGCGATCGCGAAAATCCGCATCACACGGCGCCGTTTCGTCGACGGTGCGGACGCCGT
>CAYUMA010000155.1:0-9659 GCA_964445675.1 uncultured Pseudomonadales bacterium
GGACTCGGCACGCTGGGTTTCAACGAAGCCATCGCGCAAGAGATGGCGCGCGCCGCCGGATTTACGCGTTTCCGTCGACTCGATTACGACAACCCCTTCAACAGCTACTACGAAGTGCGCAAGTGATTGGCGTGGCGACACACTCGAAGGCCGTTGGCTACGTGCTGTGGATTTTTGGTTTTATGGGTTCGCACCGTTTCTATTTCGGGCGTCCCATCAGCGGCACGCTGTATTTTTTTACGCTCGGGCTGCTGTTCGTCGGCTGGATCATCGACCTCTTCCTGATCCCGGGAATGGCCGACGACGCGGACACGCGCTATCGGTCGGGCGAGGTCAGCTATACCGTCGGCTGGGTGTTGCTGACGTTTCTCGGTGTATTCGGGATCCACCGCTTCTATATGGGTAAGTGGCTGACCGGCCTGCTGTATCTCCTCACGGGCGGCGTGTTGCTGCTTGGTGTTCTCTACGACTACTGGTCGTTGAACGAGCAGATCGACGAACTCAATTCATGACGCGCGAACCCAGCCGCATCATCGACGTGCCAGGCGCAATCAACCTGCGCGATTTCGGCGGTTATCCGACGATCGACGGCGGCCGCGTGCGCCACGGCCTGCTGTATCGCTCCGGCATGCTCGCGGAATTGACCGACGAAGGTCAGTCGGCATTGCGCGCACTGGGCATCGGCGTGATCTGCGATCTGCGCCGCGACGACGAACGCGCGCTCGAGCCGACGCCGTTTCCGGCACACGACCCGCGCCAGATCGTTGTGTCGATCGATCCCGACAAGGCCGTTAAGGCGCGCCTCGCGACGGAATATTCCGGCCTGGACGTTGCCGGTCGTGTGCAGTTCATGATCGAAATCAATCGCGAACTCGCGGTGGTGCATACGCTTCAATACCGCCGCGTATTCGACGCGCTATGGTCGGCGGGGGATGCAGGCTTCCTGGTTCACTGCGCCGCCGGCAAGGACCGCACCGGATTCGGGGTCGCGGCGATACAGCTTGCGCTCGGCGTGCCGCGCGAGACCGTCGTGGAGGACTATCTGTTGACCAACGTCGCGATGGATTTCGAGCGGTTCATCGTGCCGCGGCTGCGACCGAGCTACGGTGAAGTCGACGTGGAACAGGCGCGGGCGCTGTCGGGCGCGCGTTCCGAGTACATCAACGCGGCGCTCGACGCTGTCGATGACGCGTACGGTTCGTTCGACGCGTATCTCGAGGGTGCGCTCGGCATCCATCAGAGCCGACGCGCGGCGTTGCGCGCGCGCTATTTGGAATGAGTTTGGAATGAGTTTGGAATGAGTTTGGAGTGAGTCTGGAGTGAGCGAGGGCGGACTCTGATGGCAAAAGACGGCAGCGGATTCGATACGCTAGCGTTGCACGCGGGGCAGCGGCCCGATCCTGCGACCGGCGCCCGCGCGACGCCGATTTATCAATCGGCCGCGTTTGTATTCCCCGACACCGATTCTGCGGCGGGCCTCTTCAACATCGAGCGCGCGGGGCATGTGTATTCGCGGCTGTCGAACCCGACGAATGCGGTGCTGGAGGAACGCGTCACCGCACTCGAGGGCGGCGTTGGCGCAATCGCGACCGCCAGCGGTCAGGCGGCGATGCACCTGGCCGTTGTGACGCTGTGCGGCGCCGGTGATCACATCGTCGCGTCGCGGTCGATTTACGGCGGCACCCACAACCTGCTCGCGTACACGTTGCCGCGCTTCGGCATCACGACGACGTTCGTCGATCCGCGCGACCCCGCCGCGTTCGCGGCGGCGATCCAGCCGAGCACGCGCCTCGTGTTCGGCGAAACGCTCGGCAATCCGGGGCTCGAAGTGCTGAACGTTCCCGCTGTGGCGCGCGTTGCGCACGCGGCGGGGCTGCCGTTGTTGATCGATTCGACGTTTACGACGCCGCATCTGCTGCGACCGCTCGAACACGGCGCCGATCTGATTCTGCACTCGGCGACGAAGTTCCTGTCGGGCCACGGCATCGTGATCGGCGGCGTTCTCGTCGACGGCGGAACGTTCGATTGGGAGGCGTCCGGGAAATTCACGACGTTGACGCAGCCGTACGCGGGATTTCACGACCTGGTCTTCGCCGAAGAATTCGGTCCCGCCGCATTCATCACGCGCGCACGCAAGGAAGGTTTGCGCGACTTCGGCGCGTGTATGGCACCGACGACGGCGTTCCACATTCTGCAAGGTCTCGAGACGCTGTCGTTGCGCATGGAGCGACACGTCGCGAACGCGCGTCGCGTCGCTCAATTTCTCGAAGCGCACGCGGCCGTGAACAGCGTTTCCCATCCGGATCTTCCGAGCCATCCCGATCACGCGCTCGCGCAAGAGTTGTTGCCCCGCGGCGCCGGCGCGGTGTTGTCGTTCGATATCGTCGGTGGCCGCGATGCAGGGCGCACGTTCATCGAGAACCTGACGATCTTTTCGCACCTCGCGAACGTCGGCGACGCGAAGTCGCTGGTAATTCATCCGGCGAGCACGACACATCATCGGATGGACGCGAATGCGTTGCGCGCGGCCGGTATCGGCGAAGGTCTTGTACGTTTGTCGATCGGTCTCGAAGATGCCGACGATCTGCTCGACGACCTCGATCGTGCGCTGCGCCGAACGCAGAAGGTGACTCGCTAGTGCGTGTGAATGTCGATGGACAAAGTGCATTCATCGGCACCGGTGGGGGACACGCGCCCGCGGACGCGCGCGCCGTCGTCTTCATTCACGGCGCCGGTCACGATCACACCGTGTGGGTGATGCCGAGTCGCCACTTCGCGCGCCATGGGCTGCGTGTGCTGGCACCGGACCTGCCTGGCCACGGTCGCTCGGCCGGGGCGCCATTGACGACGATCGAAGCAATGGCGGATTGGCTCGCAGGCCTGATGGATGCATGCAGCGTGGCGAACGCGACGATCGTCGGTCACAGCATGGGGGCGTTGGTTGCGCATGCATTTGCCGCGCGTCATCCCAACCGTGTGCAGGCGCTTGCGCTGCTCGGCGTTTCGACGCCGATGGCCGTCACCGCGAAGCTGTTGGACGCCGCCAGAAACAATGACCCCGCGGCCACGCAGATGGCCAACGGTTGGAGCCACAGCGCCCGCGCGCGGCTCGGCGGCAATCCGAACCCCGGGTTCTGGATGCTCGGCGGCGGCGCGGCGTTGATCGCGCGCTGCGGTGCGGGCGTGCACTACGCCGATCTCGCCGCATGCGACGCGTATCGGGGCGACTTCGCGGCGATCACGACGCCGACGCTCGTGATCGTCGGTGACGTGGATCAGATGACGCCGGCGCGCGGCGGTCGCGAAATTGCCTCGAGCATGCGCAACGCGCGGCTCGTCACGCTATCCGGTTGCGGCCATGCGATGTTGTCAGAGCAGCCGAATCAGGTGCTCGACGCGCTGATCGGCATCGTTGAGCCCTTGGGCTGAAGTCGCCGACTCAAACGCCGTGATCCTTGCGGTACTCCGCCCAGCGCGCGAACGAATCTCCGATCGCGGCGCTGCGCGCGTCGACCATCGACTTGAGTTCCGGATGCGTGAAGATGTATTCGTCGTTCGCCTGGATCGCGGCGAGCACCATATCGCCGACGACCGCCGGATCGAGCGCGTTCGCCATGATTTCCTGCAGCCGCGCCATGCGCTCGGCGTCGGTTGCGTCGGCCGTCAGCACCAGCGAGGCGGTGTCGGATTCACCCTGGAGTTCCTCAGGCCGATTGCGCCCGGAATTGAAGATGTTCGTCGTGACGACGCCGGGACACAGCACCGACACGCCGATGTTGTGCGCAGCCAGATCCAGACGTAGCGCTTCCGACAAGCCAACGACCGCGTACTTGGTGGTGTTGTAGACGCCGAGCCCCGGAATGGCGGCATGGCCGGCCATCGACGCGGTGTTGACGATGTGGCCGCCTTCGCCGTGCGCCTTGATCCGGTCGATGAATGTCTGCACGCCGTTGATCACGCCTGCGAGATTGACGCCCATCACCCAATCCCAGTCTTTGTAGCTCATCGCGTCGATGCCGCCGCCGACCGCGACACCGGCGTTGTTACAGACGACGTGGATCTTGCCGAACGCGGCCTCCGTTTCCTGCGCGGCGCGTTCCATCGCGTCGCGGTCGGTCACGTCGACTTTCAGCGTGATGACCTCGGCGTTCGATTTTGTGAACTCGGCTTTGACGCGGTCGAGCGCCTCCTGCTCGATGTCCGCGATCGCCACCTTCATGCCCGCGGCCGAAAACGATCGCGCCATCGCGAGGCCCATGCCGCTCGCGCCGCCCGTGATGAATGCCACCTTCCCGGTCACGTCGTCCATCTTCGTCCCCTCGATAAAATCGCTGGAGCGACTATACCCGATCCGCGCTTGTGTCTGGACCCTTGTGTCTAGACGCTTGTGTTGGGAAGAGAAACGCGCAGAATCACTCTCACATCGGGGAGTGGGAGAGCGAGCATGGGTCAGTTGCTATTGGCGGCAGCGTTGTTCATCGCCGCACACCTCGGCGTCAGCAGCACTGCGCTGCGGGGCGCGCTGGTGGGCCGCATCGGCGAGCGTGCCTATCTGGGTGTGTACTCGCTGCTGGCTGCGGTGACGCTGATTTACCTGATCATCGTCTACAACCGTTTGCCGCATGCCGATTTCCTGTGGGCTCCGACGCCGGCGCTGCACGGCGTGGCGATGGCCATCATGGTGGTCGCCTTTGTCTTTCTGTTGGGCGCTTTCGTGACCAAGAACCCGACGTCGGTCGGCCAGGAAGCAACACTGAAAACGATCGGTCAGGGCGCCGGGCTCATTCGCATCACGCGCCATCCATTGCAGTGGGCGATCGTGCTGTGGGCGATTGCACATGTCATTGGCAACGGCGATGTCGCGTCGTTGATATTTTTCGGCAGTCTGGGAATTCTGTCGCTCGCGGGATCGTTTTTGATCGATCTGAAGAAGTCGCGCAGCGCCGCAGCGGATTGGGCGCCATTCGCGGCCGGGACGTCGAACGTGCCGTTTGCGGCGATCCTGCAGGGCCGGAATCGCTTCGTCATCGGCGAACTATCGGTCCCGATACTCGCGGGACTCTCGGCCTATGCGCTCACGCTATGGGGCCACGCGTGGATATCGGGCGTCGCGCTTTTCTAGCCCCTCCGGGATCATTTGACGGTCGCAGTACCCGTCAGCGCGTGCTCGACGGCGCCCGCGACTTTCGGATAGGCGCCCGAGAAAAAGTGATCTGCGCCTGCGATGACGTCGATGCGCGCAGGCGGGGTTCTGGCGCGACCCCAACGATCGAGTTCCTCTAAATCCACGAAGTCGTCCGCATCGCCTGCGATGACGGACACGCCGACAGCCGCGCCCGGCCGCGCGCTGAAATCCATCATGCCGACGGGCGGCGCGATCAACAGCACGCCGGCGAGCTCGCCAGCGCGATCGATTGCGCGCCAGACGACATTCGAGCCGAACGAATAACCCGCGAGCCAGATCGGCCGGGCGCCGATCCGCGCGCGCAGCCATACAACGGCCGCGAGCAGATCGTCCACTTCGCCAACGCCGTTGTCGTACTGCCCCGCGCTGGCACCGACGCCGCGGAAGTTGAATTTCAGCGTTGCGAATCCGTGGCGCTGCGCGACGGACTCGACGGTGCCGACCACGGCGTCGTGCATGTTGCCGCCGTATTGCGGATGCGGGTGGCATAGGACGATGGCCGAGTGCGCATCGTCGCGTTCGGTGAAGATCGCTTCGAGTTCACCGATGCTCGAAGGCAGCTGAATATTCGTCGAGGTCATGGCGGAACATTGCCCGCTCCCCATTGTCTGTGCAAGCGGGTCTGTGCAAGCGGGTCGGTGCCAGCGCGCCGCTTGAATTCGCGCCGCAGCTGAGTACGCTTGCGCACCGAAACCGGTCGACCGAATCCGGCTTCGTTCAAAGGAGAGACGAGTGATCAAGGCGGAACAACTGACCCGTCGATACGGCAATTTTCTAGCTGTCGATCGAGTCGATTTCACGATCAATCAAGGCGAAATCGTCGGGCTGTTGGGTCACAACGGCGCCGGCAAGACGACGATCATGAAGATGCTCACCGGCTATCTTGAACCGAGCGCAGGCCGTGTATTCGTCGACGGCGTCGACGTCGCCGAACAACCGAAAGTTGTGCAACGCTCGCTCGGTTATTTGTCCGAAAGCCTGCCGCTATACCCCGAGATGACGGTCGTCGATTACCTCGAGTACGCGGCCGAACTGCGTGGCGTTGCCGCGAACGATCAGGCAACGGCCGTGCGCGAAGCAATCGAAGCAACCGAACTCGAGGTCAAGGCGTTCGATGCGATTCATACGTTGTCGCGCGGTTATCGCCAGCGCGTCGGCGTCGCGCAGGCGATTCTGCACAAGCCGCGTTTTCTCGTGCTCGATGAACCCACCAACGGGCTCGATCCGTCGCAGACCCAGCATATGCGGGATCTGATCCGGCGCCTGTCAGCGCATGCGACGATCGTGTTGTCGACGCACATCATGCAGGAGGTCAATGCGATCTGTGACCGGGCGATGATCCTGCGCAACGGCGCGCTCGTTCTCGATGAGTCGCTCGCCAACCTCAAGCGCAGCGAACGGCTTTTGGTCGGCACTGACGCCGATCCGGACCGCGTCGCGGCGGCGTTGCGCGGTGTCGCGGAGGTTGGCACAGGATTAGTCGTGCGCGCAGGCGCGCGACGTGTCGCATTGCCGCTCACCGGTGACGTCGAAGCGACGGCCGCCCGTGTCGTCGACGCGCTGGTCGCGGCGGGCATCCGC
The DNA here is from genome assembly GCA_964445675.1 of uncultured Pseudomonadales bacterium. GTDB lineage: Bacteria > Pseudomonadota > Gammaproteobacteria > Pseudomonadales > Azotimanducaceae > DATJGR01. The sequence goes on from CAYUMA010000155.1 coordinate 6,767, forward strand.
GTCTTTTCGGTTGCGCCGGAACAGCGCGATCTGGAAACCGTGTTCAGGCAAGTCAGCGACGCAGGAGTTGCCGCATGAACAATCGCCTTATGAAGAGCGCGAGCATCAAGCGTATCGCCGCGAAAGAGCTGTCGCTGTTTTTCTCGTCGCCGATCGGCTATCTGTTTCTTGCGAGTTTCCTCGCGATCACGCTGTTCGTATTTTTCTGGGGCGAAGCATTCTTCGCGCGCAACATCGCCGACGTGCGGCCGATGTTCGAATGGTTGCCGCTACTGCTGCTCTTCTTGTGCGCGGCGCTGACGATGCGGATGTGGAGCGAAGAGCGACGCTCCGGGACGCTGGAATTCGTATCGACCGTACCGGTTTCGACGTGGTCGTTCGTACTCGGCAAATTTTTCGCATGCTGGATCCTGCTCGCAATCGCGCTCGTGTTGACGCTGCCGCTGCCGTTGACCGTCGCGTATCTGGGCAATCTCGATTGGGGCCCGGTGCTTGCCGGTTACCTCGCCGCAATGTTGCTTGGCGGCGCGTACATCGCGATCGGCCTGACGATCAGCGCGCGCAGCGACAATCAGATCGTCAGCCTGATCCTGGCCACACTCGCGGGCGGCGCGTTGTACCTCGCAGGCAGTCCATTGTTGACCGACCTCGCCGGCAACGACTTCGGCGCTTGGATGCGCGGCATCGGCACCGGGTCGCGCTTCGAATCGATCACGCGCGGCGTGATCGATTTTCGCGACCTTTACTACTACGTGAGTCTGATCATCGCGTTCCTCGCGTTGAACGTGTTTGCGCTCGAGCGCCAGCGCTGGGCGAAAGACGGCGATACACGGCGTCACGGCACGTGGCGGATGGCGATCGGTCTGGTGGTCGCGAACCTGCTCGTCGCAAATCTGTGGCTTGCAAATTTGAGCTCGGCTCGTGTCGACGTCACGCAAGGGCGTCTGTACTCGATCTCGGAGCCGACGCAAAACTACATCGATCAGCTGCGCGAGCCGCTGCTGATTCGCGGCTATTTCTCGTCGAAGACACACCCGCTGCTCGCGCCGCTGGTGCCGCAGATGAAGGATCTGTTGTCGGAGTTCGAAGTCGCGGGTGACGGCAAGGTTCGTGTCGAGATCATCGATCCCGCCAAAAATCCCGAAGCCGAAGACGAAGCCAACAACAAATACGGCATCCGCCCCGTGCCGTTCCAGGTCGCGGATCGGTATCAGTCGAGTCTCGTGAATTCGTACTTCGACGTGCTGGTGCAGTACGGCGATCAGTTCGAAGTGCTGGGTTTTCGCGACCTGATCGAAGTCAAAGTCGCCGGCGAATCGGATCTCGACGTGCAGCTGCGCAATCCGGAATACGACATCACGCGCACCATCAAAAAAGTGTTGTACGGCTTTCAGTCGGGCGGTGAACTGTTTGCAAGCATTCCGAAGCCACTGAAATTCGTCGGCTACGTGTCGGATGACGCAGTGCTGCCGCCGACGCTTGCGACATTCAAACAAACCGTCGCCAATGTACTCGACGGCTACACGAAGGATGCCGCGGGCAAGCTCTCGGTCGAATTCATCGATCCGAACGCCGGCGACGGCGCGGTTGCACAGAGGATCGCCGAACAGTATGGATTTCGACCGATGGCGGCGAGCTTGTTCGATACGAATACCTTCTACTTCTATCTGACGCTCGATGGCGGCGCGAGCACCGTCGTGCAGATTCCGCTGCCGGAGGATCTGACCGAAGAAGGTCTGAAGCGCTCGCTCGACGCCGCGTTCAAGCGCTTCGCAACCGGGTATCTGAAGTCGGTTGCACTGATGGCGCCGGATACGCCGTCGTATATGCAGGAGATGTCCGGCGGCAATCAATACACGCAGCTCGCCGACACGTTGATGGCCGATCACAACGTTGAAAAAACTCAGCTGAACGATGGGCGCGTGCCCGAGGGCGCCGAGGTGCTGGTGGTCGTTGATCCGCAACAACTGAACGAGAAGCAGGTATTCGCGATCGACCAGTTCCTGATGCAGGGCGGCACTGTGATGCTCGCGGCCGCGCCGCTTGCGCCGAGCCTCACGCGGCAAGCATTGACGGCAGGTCCGCGCACGACCGGCCTCGAAGAGTGGCTCACGTTTCAAGGCATCGAAGTGCGCCCGGCATTCGTGATGGATCCGCAGAACGCCGCATTCCCGATTCCGGTGACGCGTCAGGTCGGCGGCTTCTCGTTCCAGGAAACCCGGATGCTCGACTATCCGTATTTTGTCGACGTGCGCGGTGACGGCATGAACGCTAAATCGCCGATCACGGCCGACGTCCCGCAGGTTACGCTGCCGTGGGTTTCGCCGATCGACGTCGATTCGACGAAGAGCGCGACCCGCACCGTCGTCGAGTTGCTGAAGAGTTCTGCGAAGAGTTGGCGCTCGACGTCGACGGACATCATGCCAAAAGTCGATTCAGCCGGACGCTCCGCGTTTACGCCGGAAGGCGATCTCGGGGTATCGGTGTTGGGTGTGGCGATCGAGGGTCAGTTCAATTCCTATTTCGCCGACAAAGACAATCCGTTGCTCGCCGAATCCAAAGACGCGACGCCCTCGCCCGATGACCCGGCTGCCGCTGACGAGCCGAAGAAGGGGGACGCGGGAGTCATCACCGGAACCATCGACAAATCGCCCGAATCTGCGCGCCTGTTCGTATTTGGTTCCAATACGTTCTTGTCGGATCAGACGCTGTCGATGATCGGGTCCGCGGAAGGCACCGTATATGGGAACTCGCTGCAGCTGATCGCCAACGCGGTGGAGTCCGAGGACGAGGTGCTCGAGGCCGTCCGCCACGCGATCGGTGCCGACACCCTGGGCTACGTCTCGTTGCACGGCATGATCGCGGCCACCGAGCAACCCGCCTCGCGGTTGTG
>CAYUMA010000156.1:0-4280 GCA_964445675.1 uncultured Pseudomonadales bacterium
CCGGGCTGGCTGACGAAAACGCGGATTCCGGTGTCGCTATGTTCCTGCTTTGCCAACAACTCACGCAGGTAGGCTTGGGCGGTGCTCGAAATTACGATCATTGGGCAATCCCGACTAAATTAGTCGGGTATGTTACGCAAACGCAATTCTTGCCGCTAGACGTCCCGATGACTGCCGCCGCATGAATCCAGCTCATGTTAAGTGCAGAGTACTTCCATTGCATTCACGTTAGTGCCGCGTAGCATCGCGGATTCTCCAGTCCGTGTGGTGGGTTCAACTGTGGCTTCGTCTCCCCTTTCAAGCGCCCTCGAACATCGGATTCTCGTGATCGATGGTGCCATGGGAACGATGGTGCAACGGCAGAAGCTCCGTGAATCCGACTATCGAGGGGATCGATTTGCCGGGCATGACCATCCTCTCTATGGCAACTTCGACGTGCTGACGATCACGCGTCCCGACGTCATTGGCGAGATCCACCGCGCCTATCTCCACGCTGGCGCGGACATCATTGAAACGAACACGTTCAGCGCGACGCGCATCGCCCAAGGCGATTATCGACTGACCGATGTCTGCGAAGAACTCAACCTGGCGGCCGCGCGGCTGGCGCGATCCTGCGCAGATGATTACTCCACGGCGGACCACCCACGGTTCGTGGCCGGGGTCCTTGGGCCCACGAACAGAACGCTCAGCCTGTCACCGGATGTCAATAATCCCGCCGGACGCAACGTCACATTCGTCGAGTTGGTCGCTGCCTATGCCGAGGCAACCCGCGGTCTGCTGACCGGTGGTGTTGATCTGATCATGATTGAAACTGTCTTCGACACGCTCAACGCGAAGGCGGCGATTTATGCAGTCGAAGCCGAGTTCACACGACGTGGCAGCCGTGTGCCTGTGATGATCTCTGGCACCATCACGGATGCGAGTGGTCGTACGCTGTCGGGCCAGACCCCCGAAGCGTTCTGGATCTCCGTCGCGCACGCCGAGCCACTGATCGTCGGTTTGAACTGCGCACTGGGCGCTGAACAGCTGCGACCCCATGTCGAGTCACTGGCCAACGCTGCAAGCTGCTACGTCAGCGTCCATCCGAACGCCGGGCTGCCGAATGAATTCGGGGGGTACGACCAGTCAGCCGCGCATATGGCCGGCCTGATTGGCGAGTTCGCGCGCAGCGGGCTCGTCAATCTCGTGGGGGGTTGCTGCGGCACGACGCCGGATCACATCGCCGCCATACGTGCGGCGGTAGATGCTGTAGCACCACGTCCATTGCCGAATCGCGAAAAAAAGCTCCGGTTGTCCGGGCTCGAAGCATTGGAGATCGACGCCAATTCGCTGTTCGTCAACGTCGGCGAACGCACCAACGTAACAGGATCCGCGCGCTTCAAACGCTTGATCCGTGAAGGCGCGCTCGAGACCGCGCTCGACGTCGCGCGCGAACAGGTCGACAACGGCGCCCAGATCATCGACGTCAACATGGACGAAGGGATGTTGGACGGTGCTGCGTTGATGACACATTTCCTGAACCTCGCCGCGACGGAGCCCGACATCGCTCGGGTGCCTGTGATGGTGGATTCGAGCAAGTGGGAGGTCATCGAGGCCGGATTGCGATGTATTCAGGGCAAGCCCGTCGTCAACTCGATCAGCCTCAAGGAAGGCGAGGCCGAGTTCATCGAGAAGGCGCGCCTGTGCCGACGCTACGGCGCCGCCGTCGTCGTAATGGCATTCGATGAGCGCGGCCAGGCCGATTCGTACGAACGCAAGGTCGGCATCTGCAAGCGCTCATACGACATCCTCGTCGACCAGGTCGGATTTCCACCCGAGGACATCATCTTCGATCCGAACATTTTCGCGATCGGGACCGGCATCGAGGAACACAACAACTACGCGGTCGATTTCATCAACGCCTGCGCGTGGATCAAAGAAAATCTTCCTTATGCTCGCAGTTCGGGCGGTGTCAGCAACGTCTCGTTCTCATTTCGCGGCAACGATACGGTTCGCGAGGCGATCAACGCCGTGTTTTTGTACCACACGATCAAAGCGGGCTTGACGATGGGAATCGTCAACGCCGGACAACTCGGGATCTACGAGGAGATACCCATTGCGCTGCGCGATCGAGTCGAGGACGTGGTGCTCAATCGCAGTCCCGCGGCAACCGACCGGCTGCTCGCAATCGCCGATTCGTATGCGGCGCGCGGCGAGAGTGCGGCGGTCGAAGACCCGGAGTGGCGCAAAGCGCCCGTCGCCGAACGCCTGCGGCACGCGCTGGTGAAGGGCATCAATACGTTCGTCGTTGCCGACACCGAAGAGGCGCGCCAACTTGCCAGTCGGCCGATCGACGTGATCGAAGGTCCGTTGATGGCCGCGATGAACGTCGTCGGCGATCTCTTTGGCGCCGGCAAGATGTTCCTGCCGCAGGTCGTAAAAAGCGCCCGTGTGATGAAACAGGCGGTCGCGCACCTGATCCCTTTCATCGAAGCGCAGAAGGCCGCCGGCGCGCGCGCAAAAGGCAAGATCGTGATGGCGACCGTCAAAGGCGACGTACACGACATCGGCAAGAACATCGTCGGCGTGGTGCTCCAATGCAACAACTACGAAGTCATCGATCTCGGTGTGATGGTGCCGTGTGAGCGCATTCTCGAAACGGCTCGCGCCGAGCATGCGGACATCATCGGACTGTCGGGCCTCATTACGCCTTCACTCGACGAAATGGTGCACGTCGCGTCCGAGATGGAGCGCCAGGGATTCGACATACCGTTACTGATCGGTGGCGCAACCACGTCGAGAGCGCATACGGCGGTGCGCATCGAACCCGCATATAAGCGCGGACCGACCGTGTACGTGACCGATGCGTCGCGCGGGGTCGGTGTTGCATCGACGCTGCTCTCCGACGATCAACGCGACACCTTCATCGGCGGAGTCCGAAGCGAATACGAAGCGATACGCGTTCGGTCCAACGCTCGCGCGGACAAAACCATACTGATGCCATATGCAGAAGCCATCGCGAACGCGGCGCCGATCGACTGGACCGGTTTCAACGGCGCCGTTCCCGAATTTCTCGGCACGCGCGTACTCACCGACTACCCGCTGGAAGAGCTGGCGCAGTACATCGACTGGACACCGTTCTTCATGACCTGGGAGCTGGCAGGCAAATTCCCCGCGATTTTGAGCGACCCGATCGTCGGCGAAGCCGCACGCACCGTCTACGACGACGCACGCAAGATGCTCGACCGCGTCATCAATGAACGCTGGATCAGCGCGCATGGCGTACTCGGGTTCTGGCGCGCACAACGATCGGGCAGTGACGACATCGATCTGTTCGATTCCGACCGGTCGGGACCCCCGATCGCGACGCTGCACCATTTGCGCCAACAATCCAAGAAGGGCGCGGCAGGTCCCCACTTCTCACTGGCCGACTTCGTCGCCCCGGCGCCCCACATCGACTACGACGGCGGGTTTGCGGTGAATGCCGGGACCTCAATTGAGCAGGTCGTCGCAAAATTCGAAGCCGCCAACGACGACTACAGCGCGATCATGCTGAAAGCCCTGGCCGACCGCCTGGCCGAAGCGTTTGCGGAGCGGTTGCACGAACGCGTCCGACGGGAATACTGGGGCTACGGTCGTGACGAAGCGATGAGCCCTGCGGAACTCATCGCCGAAAAATACCGGGGCATTCGTCCCGCTCCAGGGTATCCGGCGTGTCCGGACCATACCGAGAAGTCCACGCTGTTCAGACTGCTGGAACCCCAACGCGCGCACATGTCGCTGACCGAACACTTCGCGATGTTGCCGGCAGCCGCGGTGGCGGGTTGGTACTTTTCGCATCCGGATGCGAGGTACTTCGGTGTCGGCAAAGTTGGTCGCGACCAGATCGAAGACTATGCGCGCCGCAAAGGCGAATCGATCGAGAACGTCGAGCGCTGGCTGCGTCCCAACCTCGCCTATTAGGTGGAGTGCGGGCGTTCAGACCTGACTGGAAATGAAGCGGACCGCCGCGAGCAGCGCCGCGGTGAGGATGACCAGCACCGCGACAACGTCGGCCTTCGCGTCGCTCCAGTGCCTCGAACCGTGATCTGTCTCGGACACGTTTGCCTCGGCTCGCAATTTGATTGACGCGCGAGTCTAGACCAGGCGCAAAAGCGACTCAATCCGTTCTATCAATAGATACAATGAGTAGTTCTATCGGTTTGACCATATTGGTAACGTTCGCGCCGTTTCGCATGCCATGACCTACTGAATCCAATGTACCGCTACGACGAATTCGATCAGCACTTTGTCGACGAACG
>CAYUMA010000157.1:0-1845 GCA_964445675.1 uncultured Pseudomonadales bacterium
TTTGGCGTTGGTTGTTCGTCGGTGAGGGACAACGAATTCATGATGTAATTATGCCGAGGTCCAGGCCTGGCGTGATTGTCGGGTCAACGGTAACCGCAGAAGTGCCTCCAGGCCAGTTTATCGGGGAATGAGCTGTGGAGACCGGTTTAGGGCCTGGAGCCGACCGTGCATCGGCAGTCGGGATTTTATGTTGTGTGATGAAATGCGGGGTTCAGGCGTGCCCGAACCGGGCTGGATGAGACGGATCGTCCGGAGCGCGGAGCGCTGGCTCGCCTGGGCCCCGGTCGCGGCAGCAGTCGTGGTTTTCGCGCGCTTCGTTCAGCTCGGATGGTACGCCCAGCCGCAAGCCGACGACTTCGACTTCTCCGTCTTGTACACGCGCTACGGGTTTTGGGATGCGCAGCTGAAGTGGTACTACGGCTGGAGCGGACGCTATTTCTCCAACGCGGCGGTCACCTTAGCCGTTGGCGCGCTGGACGCGGCCCGTCCATATTGGGTCATTCCAACACTGCTCTTCGCGTTCGTGTTCTGGAGCTGCTATTGGGTCTTTCACAGTTCGCTCGGCGGCAATCGCATGGAGGCCTTTGCCGGCGCGACAGTGGCATCGGCGCTTCTCGTCGCGACCTCGCCCGCTCGCGCAGATGCCTACTACTGGGCGGCGGGCGGGCCGCTCTACCCGCTCGCGAACAGCGTGCTGCTCTTCTGGCTGGTCGCCGGCGCCCGCCTCTTTGCCGCCGAAGAGGCGGTGAAGCGCCGGCGCGAAGCGGCAATCCTCGTCGGCCTCGCGTTCGTGATCATCGGGTGCAACGAGACATCGATGCTGGTGCTGGACGCCATCGTTGCCGGCGCGTGCGCGATCGCGCTGCTGCGACGAAGGAGTACGCTGCCCCACTGGATAGTCGTGCTGACGTGCTGTGCCCTGTTCTCCGCGTTCGTGATAACAGCTCCGGGGAATCTGGTCCGCGAGAGCTTCATGTTTCATCGCGGGGATCTGCAATTTGCCAGCGTGATGACCACGGTGCAGACGATGCAGCTGCTCTGGGCGTGGATCACGCAGCCGGTGCTGATCGTTGCAACGCTTTTGGCATGGCCCTTTGCACGACGCGGCGCGGATCGGGCCAGGGCATGCTTCCCGTCGCTGGCCGCGGGGTGGGTGCCAGCAGCCGCCTTTGTCAGTACCTGCGCGCTCGTGTGGCTATCGGTATTCCCATCCTGGTGGAGCAAGGGCAGTGTTGCCGTTCCGCGCACCCTGAACGTTTCCTACGCGACCTTCCTGGTCGGGTGGGGAATCGCCTGCGCCTTCCTGGCGGCTCTCCGTATTGTGACCTGGAGGAGTGCCGTCACTAGGCTCTCGACAGCGCTCCTCAGTGTCGCCCTCGTCTATCTGTTGCTCACCCAACCGACGTACCAGGCCGCGCTCAGGGACCTGAAGACGGCGGCACCGCTCTACCGGCAGCAGCTGCTTCAGCGCTACGCCCTGATCCGCGAGGCGAAGGGGCGCGGCGATTACGACGTCAGCGTCGAACCCATCAGCAATCCTCCGTCGCAGTTCTATGTCCTCGATCTGCTTCCCTGCACGGAAGGCTGGCCGAACAGCAGCTACGCCGAGCATTTCGGGCTGCGAAGCATCCGCCCTCGCGGCGCGCCGATGGGTTCGTGTGGAGCGGTGCCTGAGGCGGCGCAGAAGGTCCTGAATCCGTACAGCATGCATCTCTTCCGCGATTGGCCACCCTGAACCGACCGGGTTCAACGCGCTGCCGAAGCGTAGCCTGCCCGGTGGCAGCGGGCTATGATCAAATCTTTGCGGACTTCGGGGCCGTGCGGTGGAGCCAGGCAAGTGGGATG
>CAYUMA010000158.1:0-4811 GCA_964445675.1 uncultured Pseudomonadales bacterium
GGTCGTCGGCAAGAAAGGTCCCGGCCTTGGTTGGCGGCGCATCAGGGTGACCGTTGACGGACAGAAATCCGGATGCCGCTTGCGCCAGCGGGTCGTAACCCGCATCCCGGTGCCTTGGACCGAACTGCCCCCACCCGGTGACCGACACATACACGATATCCGGCTTCACCGAACACACGTCGGCGTAGCCGAGGCCGTAGTTCGCCATGGTGCCCACCTTGAAGTTCTCGAGCATGATGTCTGAGCGACGGGCAAGGTTCAGACAGAGATCTCGACCTTCCGGCTTCCGGATGTCCAGCGTCAACGCACGCTTGTTGCGATTGACAGTGGCATGGGCAAAGCTGATTTTCGTGCCGGGCAGCATCGGTGCGATGGAGCGCCCCCCGTCGCCGCTGGGAATTTCCACTTTGATCACATCCGCACCCATATCCGCAAGAACGGCGCCGCCCATGGGTCCCGCCCAGGTGGTGGTGACTTCGAGCACCCGCACACCGGCGAGCGGTCCGGTCAGATCCTTGCGTGCATAGCGGTAGAACTCGCTCTTATCCATCTGTGGTCTCCCCCCTTCAATTGCCCCTGCTGTCAGAATGGACGATATGGAAGGTAGCGCCAAGAGTGGAACGGCATGCGGATTCTGATCGGAGCGGTGCTTGCGCTGCTGGGGATCCTGGCGGCTTTTGTCGGGCTGGCCATCCTGCAGCCGGTCGGTGTCTCGAAAGTTGTCTGGCCTCTGGTCGAATGGATCATGCTGCGGGAACCCTTCCGCGGGATCAGCGCCGAGGGCGGTGTGCAGTCCGGACTGTTTCGAATCGAGCAGACGGGAGTGAGCACCCAGCCCCTAGTCGAGGCAGCCGAGGTTTTCCTCGCAAGCCTCGACAAAAATCAGCGGCAACGGGCGCAGTTTCCGGTGGATGATATCGAGTGGCGGCGCTGGGCGAACATCCACATTTCGACCCGGCAGGGGGTCGGCCTGTTGGAAATGACTCCCGCGCAGAGCGACAGTGCCTTTGCGCTGCTGGCGGCAACCTTGAGCGCCCGGGGTTATCAGACTTCGAGAGACATCATGCGTCTCGAAGGCCATCTCGCCGATCTGATGAACGATCACGATCAATACGGCGAGTTGCGTTACTGGTTCACCGTCATGGGCACCCCGTCAGTCACCGAACCCTGGGGGTGGCAGCTCGACGGCCATCATCTGATCATCAACTGTTTCGTGCTCGGGGATCAGATGGTGCTGACACCCACCTTCATGGGATCCGAACCACCCCGGGCGGAGACAGGACGCTTTGCCGGTACCTCGATTCTCGACGCTGAGCTCGCATCCGGGCTGGCATTGATCAATGCACTGGACGATACGCAGCGGGAGATTGCGATAGTCGCCGCAGAAAAGACGGGCAACAACAATCGGGGCGAACTGTTTCAGGACAACGCCGTGGTGCCCTATCAGGGTCTGCGGCTGACTATGCTGACCCCCGAGCAGCGGACACAGGCCCAGCAACTGATCGGCCTGTACACCGGCAATCTACGGGAAGGCCATGCCTACATCGCCATGAAGGACATCCTGCGTCACTGGGACGATACCTACTTCTCCTGGTTAGGCGGTACCGGGCCGGACGATGTTTTCTACTATCGGATTCACAGCCCGGTGGTGATGATCGAATACGATCATCAGCGGCCGGTTGCCCTCGACGGCCCGCCGACACCGACCAGGGACCATGTGCACACGGTGGTGCGGACGCCTAATGGCAACGATTACGGCAAGGATCTGCTACGCGCGCACCTGCTGCAGCATGCGCACTGATATGCGGCACTGAGTTATCCTCCCTATCCTCAGACCGCGCCTTCGGCCTACGAACCGCGGAAACCTGCGGTGTCAATCTGGAGCCCGACATGACCTATGCGCCGTCCACCCGTGCGTTCTACGACGCCGACAGCCACGTGATGGAGCTGCCGAATTTCCTCCGTGATTTTGCGGACCCGAAGCTGCGGAACGAGATCGCGCTGGTGAACTACAACGCGTCCCTCGTCACCGACGAAGAAGTCGCCGTGATCATGCAGCAGGGCGGCAAGCACGCACCCGAGCACGTCGCGGCGCAGATCGCGCTCGGTGACGAGCTCATCGCGAAATCAAAGGAGATCCAGGCGCTGGGCGCGTTCGATGGCAGGGATCGCAGCGTCGCGATGGACCTGCTCGGCTTCAAGAAACAGCTCGTGTTCGCGACACATTCGGTGGTGCAACCATTTCATCCGAGTTCGAAGACACGCATGGATCTGCGCTATGGCGCCGCGCGCGCGGTGAATCGGCACATGGCGGCGATCTGCAGCGCGGACGATCGGCTGATGGGCGTCGGTGTGGTACCACTGGACGATCCATCGCTGGCGATCGCTGAACTCGAGTTCGCATTCGAGCTCGGCCACGAGGCGATCTGGGTGCCGCATCGCGCGCCGATCGGTTTTTCGCCCGGTCACGTCGATCTTGAACCGTTCTGGGCACGGCTGGCCGAAGCGGGGGTGCCGTTCGTGCTGCACGTCGGCGGTTCGCCGCTGCAGACGCTCAAGGCGTGGACCAACAATGGCCGTGCAGCAACCCGTGATTGGATGGGCGGCGGCGAGAACGTGCGCACCAAGGACGCGGCGGTCATGCATCAGCCACCGGAGACCTTTGTCAGCATGCTGCTGCTCGATGGTGTATTCGAGCGTCATCCGACGCTGCGCGGCGCAGCCGTCGAACTGGGCGCAGGGTGGGTCCCGGAGATGCTCCGGCGGCTCGACGACGTCGTGCGCATCTACGGCCGGGTCGACGAATCCGTGCGCTTCCGGCGCCTGCCCTCCGAGCAGCTCACCCAGCAGATGGGCTTCACGCCATTCCCGCACGAGAACGTGGCCGACCTGATCGCGCGTTCCAACGACGAGCTGTATCTCTTCTCCAGCGACTATCCGCACGTCGAGGGCGGGCGCGATCCCATCGGCAAGTTCGAAGGATACCTCGCCGACAGCACCGAGTCCGTGAAGACACGCTTTTACAGCGGCAACTTCCTGCGTCTGTGGCCGGAAGCGCGCGTGCCTGCATGACGCCCTCGAGGCACGAGACCGGACCACTGACTAGTACCGAGCGATGAGCGAGCGGAAGCAACCATTGACGATGACCGGCCTCGGCGCGATGGCGACCGAGGTCGGGACGCAGAGCGGGCCCAGCGCGACTACGAAGGTATTCAACCGCCGGTTGATCGAGGAGTTCCGCGCCAACGGAGGCGTAGTCCAAGGTGAACTGGCGGCCGTGAACTTCCTCCTGCTGACCACGAAAAGCGCCAGGAACGGCGCGCCGCGCACGACACCACTGGTCTATCACCGCATCGACGGGCGACTGATCGTGATCGCCTCCACGGGAGGCGGGCCACGCAATCCGGCGTGGTTCGACAACCTGGTGCACGATCCTTCCGTCACCGTCGAGATCAATTCGCAGACGTGGACCGGCCGGGCGGTGGTACTCTCGGGCGCCGACCGCGGCGCCGTGTTTGCTGCGGTGGTGGCATCGGTTCCGACCTTCGGTCAGTACCAGGCACGCACGGCACGCATCATTCCTGCGATAGAGTTGTTTCAGGACCCCGGTTCAGGCAGCGCCGGCGAGCCTCGGGGGACTCACTGATCGTTGGTGTGGGCAGTCACGGCGCGCTACCGCATGCGCACTTTGCGGACTGTTCGCACGGCGGCGCGGCGAGCGCGACGCAGGTGCCGTTGGCGGATCCCTTGCCTACACACCACGCGTTGCAGTCGAACGTATCGGGGTGGCCGATATCATTCTTGTGGCTGTGCAACTCAGCCGTAGCGGGGTTGGACTCGACCAGCTCGCCGTCCGGCAGACGAGCCTCGCCGAACATGCGGCCGTTGGGCGCGCCCTTTTCGTCGGTGCCGAGATGGCAGCCGGCCATTCCCGGATCGACACCGTCGCTGTCCTTACACCACGAGGTGGTGCCTTCTTTCCAGTCAGCGGGTTTGAACTCAAAGGTGCCGGTAGCGCCGGGCATGCCCTGCGCGCCTGACGAGGGTTCGCCGTCGGCGAAAACCAGGCAAGTCGATGCGAGCAGCGCGATGCCGAGCGCTAGAGTGCGAGTCAGTCCCATCCTCGCAAGACCCCCTGGCGGGTTTGCGAACCCAAATCGACCCTCAGTGTCGATCTGGATTCACCAAAGTCCGATTTCAGGAAAGGAACTCGGGTTCGCGAGCGACGAGCTCGTCCCAGAATGGCTGGAACTGGAACCAGCCGGCCAGGTCGTGTCCTTGAATGTCGCGTCCCTGCTGCGCCACCTCGTCAGAGACCACGATCGGATCGCCTGCGGCTTCGGCGACGAGTTGGGACTGGCAGCAGCGCTCCATTGAGATGAACCACCAGACCGCAGCGTCGACTGACCCGCCGGTGCTGATGATCCCGTGGTTCTGGTGAATCAACACCTTCTTGTGCCCCAGCGCAGCCGCCATCTTTGACGAGATCTCGGTGTCGACGACCGGTGATCCGCTGCCGACATTGCAGTAGGCGACATCGTTGAAGAACGCCGTGTGGTCTTGGGTGATCATCTTCAGCGGCTTACCGAGCGACGAGAACGTGCGCCCGTACATCGAGTGGGTGTGCGCCGCCGCCATCACGTCGGGCCGCGCCTTGTGCAGCTCGCTGTGGATGGCGAATGCCGCGGTGTTCACGGGACGGTTGCCGATCACGACATCGCCGCGATGGTCGACGCAGATGAGGTCGCTGACCCTCATCAGTTTGAAGTTGCGCCCAATCGGATTCACCCAGAAGCGATCGGGGAACTCGG
>CAYUMA010000159.1:0-2047 GCA_964445675.1 uncultured Pseudomonadales bacterium
GAGGCGCTGAAGCCCTGGTACATGTTCATGTGCAAGCGGCCGTGCTTCGACGACAAGTATCTGCCCGCGTTCAACTCGCCGCGCTCTCGCGCGAGGAGAAGATCCGCCGGCAGGAGAACGCCAACATCGATTACATGATGCGCATCCATCGGCGCATCGAGGCGACGGTGCGCGACCCCGCGACCGCCGCTGCGCTGAAGCCTTGGTACATGTTCATGTGCAAGCGGCCGTGTTTTCACAACGACTACCTGCCGACGTTCAATCTCCCCTCAGTGCATCTGGTGGACACGCATGGCAAGGGTGTGACCGAAATCACCGCGCGTGGCCCGGTCGTCGACGGTAAGCAATACGACGTCGATCTGCTGATTTACGCGACCGGTTTCGAGGTGCAGAAGACGGGCATCTACAACAGGATCGTGGGCAAGTGCGGGCTCGATCTCACCGACAAGTACGGCGACGGCATCCGCACGCTGCTCGGCATCCACACCCAGGGCTTTCCGAATCTTTTCATCATGGGCGGCTACCAGGCGTCGTTCCAATTCAATCTGACCGACATGCTGCAGACGCAAGGCGATCACATCGCCGCATGCATCGACTACGTCCGCACGCACGGGCATCGCACGCTCGACCCCACGGTTGCGGCCGAAGAATGGTGGGTGAACGAGGTGATCGCGCATCGCGGCAAGACGTCGCGCAATCAGGAATGCACGCCCGGCTACTACAACTTCGAAGGCGAATCGCAGCGCCGCCAGGACGGCAACTACAACGGCGGCTTCAAGCAGTACTTCCAGCACCAGGGCGACGTGCGCGCGCGGATGCAGGAGAACTTCGTCTTTGATGACGAGCGCTGACGATAGCGGGGCCTGACCCCGTTATCGCGTTATCGCGACGCGACATGAGTACCGCCCATTCCAGCGTCACCCGCGAGCAATCGTTAGGCGAAGAGATTGCGAACAGCGTCAGCCACGGCATTGCGCTGGTTGCGATACTCATCGGTACTCCGGTGCTCATCGTGCACGCGGCGGGGCACGGAACTGCGGCACTGATCGTCGGAACGATCGTTTTCTGCGCGACCGCGACGCTGCTGTATCTCGGCTCCACGCTGTATCACGCGCTGCCGGCGGGCAAGTCGAAGCGGGTCTTTCGGATCATCGAGCACTCGGCGATCTTCCTGCTGATCGCGGGTACGTATACGCCGTTCACGTTGGGCGTACTGCGCGGTGCGTGGGGTTGGACGTTGTTCGGGCTCGTGTGGAGTCTGGCGGTCGCGGGCGTGGTGCTGAAGGCGGTCTCCCGCGCGTCGCATCCGATTCTCTCGACCGGCCTTTATCTATTGATGGGGTGGCTCGTCGTGCTGGCAATCGATCCGATGCTCGCACGCGTGCCCGCCGCCGGCCTGTACTGGCTGATTGCCGGCGGGTTGGCATACACCGTGGGCGTCGCGTTTTTTGCAACCGATTCGCGGCTGCGTTACGGACACTTCGTCTGGCATCTATTCGTCATGCTCGGTACCGCGTGCCACTACTTCGCGGTGTTCTGGTACGCGGACTGACGCAGCACGCACGTTCAGGGTTGTGCGGAGATGTGCGCTTCCAGCGCCTTCTGGGCTTCCGACTTGGCGAGGTTGAATGCCTCGTCAGCGGGTTTCTTGCACGCCGCTTTTGCATCGCCGCTCAAGGCTTCGCACTTGCCGATTGCAGCTTCGTGTTCCGCCTTCGCGGCGTCGACGGTTTCCGTGTAGCGATTCTGCGCGGCCGCCTGATCGGCGTCGCCAGCCTTCATTGCGTCGACCGCGCCGATGATCGCCGCTTGTGTATTGACGTCTTGGCGGATCTGGTCGGCGTCCTGCGTCGATTGATCCGGCCCGGATTTATCGGTGTCGGTCGCAGCGGCGAACGCGGGAGCGATCGCCATCGCCAACAAGCCGATCGCCAACTCGGACACTGCAAATATCTTCATTGCCATCCTCTCGTCGAGCGTTCTGCAGCTATTGGAAGTTCAATCGATCGGCCACAGCATCGGCTGCGCGAGCGTAATCGGTTCGGGC
>CAYUMA010000160.1:0-7708 GCA_964445675.1 uncultured Pseudomonadales bacterium
GAGTTCGGGGGCATGGGTCTCGAAGGCGCCGTCAAGCTCGGCTATCGCAACGAACTCGCCGCGATCGAAGATCCGGAGAAGCGTAAGGCAACGTACGAAGAGATGGTCGAGCGCATGTACGAACGCGGCAAAGGCGTCAACGTCGCGTCGCACTTCGAGATCGATGACGTCATCGATCCGATGGAATCGCGCCGTTGGGTGCTCGGCGGCTTGAAAGCTTCACCGCCACCCGCGCCGCGCAGCGGCAAGAAGCGCCCCTGCGTCGACACGTGGTGAGGCTCAGGCGGAGATCAGGAAAGGGGTCTGACCGGTCTGACCTCATTCTCGATCCGTTATCTATAGCGCGCGTCGGTGAGGCTGCGTAGAAACGCGATCAGCTCCGACTTCTCCGCCTCGGTGAGTCCGAGCGCGTGAATCTCTTTGCGTTTGAACGGATTTGCGCGGCCATCGCCGGCGAACGCACCGCTGTCGATCACGCGGCCGCCGGCATCGTAAAAGTCGATCAGCTCTTCGAGCGTCGCAACACTCCCATCGTGCATGTACGGTGCCGTCACCGCGACGTTGCGCAGCGTTGGCGCGCGAAATGCGCCCATGTCGCCATCCCGCCCCGTGTGTTGCGCCAGGCCCGGATCGGGATACCGCCCCTTACCATCGATGTTGTACAGGCCCGTGTTGTGAAATACCGGTGCCGGCGGGGGGATTCCTTGCTGTAACACCGGACCCGACAAGTTGAAACTCGCGTGACACAACGCGCAATTCGTGCGCGCCGAGAAAAACAAATTCATCCCACGTTTCGCGTCCGTCGACAGCGACTCCTCGCCCCAATACAGATAACGGTCGAACGCAGAGTCAGCGGAGATCAGCGTGCGAACGTAACTCGCGAGCGCTTGAATCAGTTGTTCGAGCGTAACGTCGGAAATGCCCGGGTAGGCGGCCTCCCGCAGGCGTTCAACGTCGGGATCGGCGGCGAGCTCTGCCAACCGCTGCGGCAACAGTTGATCGAGGCCGAGTTCGACCGGTGCGTGATTGAACATCGGCACACGGTGCTGAGCCTCCAACGTCGTCACTGAGGGGTCGGCCCAACCGAAGGTTGCCGCATACGCCGCGTTGATCAACGTTGGTGTGTTGCGCGAGTGCAGTTCACCGGTCGCACCGATCGCCGTAACCCGACCGTCGGTGAACGCGAGCGCCGCCACGTGGCAGCTCGCGCAACTGTATGCGCCCGTCACCGACAATCGAGGATCCGAGAAGAGCCGTTCGCCGAGCGCCACTTTCGCGGCGCTCATCGGATTGTCCGCCGGCACCGGCGGTGCGCGCAGCCCAGTCGGCAATTGCCAGACGTACTCCTCGGCTCCCGCGGACGCGTTCGCCGCAATCACCACGGCCAGCGCAATGACGCGCGTCAGCCTCGCAGTTCTACGAGAACTCAGTTCCAGGAGTGCACGTTGTTCGTCGACAACGACACGGTGTTCGCCGCGACCGCCTTGCGTTCCTGCACCCACGCCGCGAATTCTTTGCCTTCCGCCGTCGCGTCCGCTGCGTGCAGCTCCTGCCACGCATCCATCGCGACCATCAACGTAGCCGCCTGGTCCTGGTCCACGCGTACGAGTTCCAGGTACGCCTGTTGCACGTCTTTGAACCGCGACAGCGCGAGGTACGCCTCGCCGCGGTATTCGATCGCCGGTGCAAAACCCGGCTTGACCTCGAGCGCCGTGTTGTACGCAGCAAGCGCCGTCTGGTAGTCGCCCGTCTTGCGACAGGCAAAGCCCAGTTCGTTCATCGCCTGATAGGCCGTGTTATCCCAGCCGATCGCTTTTTTGTAGTCCTCGATCGCGTCCTCGTATTGGGATTTCGCTTTCGCCAGTTGTTTTTCGCGGTCCTTGTCGTTCTTCGCGGTCGCCGCTTTTGCTTCGTAACCCTGCGCGCGCTTCTTGTGGTTGAGACCCGCGTTGTAACTCGACACCGCCATCTGCTTCGGCGTCTTGCGCGGCGTATCAGGCATGCTGGCGCCGCCTGTGGAACCGCTGCCGGAGCCACCCATCGGACCGCTGCCCGCGCCGTAGACAAGAGGCGCGGTCAGAACCAGCGTGATCAACATCGTCAGTATCTTCGTCATGAGTGCTCCACTCCTGTCAGCCTTCGCTATCCAGCGCCGCGGCCGTCAACACCGGTCGAAAAGTCGGAAACGTTCGCTGCGTTGTCATCAGATCATGCAGCGCGCGCATCGTTGCGAAGTCTGCCAGCGTTTCGAGCTGCCGTCGCGTCACCGACATCAGCCCGAAGTCGCCGCGGTCGTTGCGGCTCAGCGCATCGCTCGGCGCGATCCACTGCGACTCGACGGTCTCGTATTCATCGTGCCTGCCGTGTTGTTTCGCGGGTGCCTCGGCGATGAAGAAGCGCGTATCGAACCGGCGCGGGCGTCCCTCCGGGGTGATCCAGCGATTCAGGAAATGCATCCGGTCGATGGCCAGCACCAGGCCCTCGCGCGCGCAGATCGCATCGAGCGACAGCTCACCGCGATGTAACGCGTGACGATAGTCGTCGAAGCGCGCACGGATCTCGTCATCGTGCAGGTCGAGCAACGCGCCATCCCGATCGTATGCGAGCAGTACACCCGCCTCTTCGAAACTCTCGCGGATGCCGGCGATCCAGAAGCCCCGCCATTCCGCGCCGAGTGCGACCTGCTGCGATGCTTGGCTCGCGTCGGGTCCGCGACGCAACGCGTCATAAACGTGCAGATGATCGTCACCGTCCACGCGACCGCCGGGAAACACGTACATGCCGCCGGCAAACGCCGCGTCCGCGGTGCGTCGCAACATCAGGATTTCAAAACCCGGGTCGGTGTCGCGCGCGAGGATCACACTCGCCGCCGGTCGAATCGGTTGCACGGGTTTATTCGGTCGCTTCTCCACATCCGTCACGCAAGAGTCCCGCAGGGTTTCACCGCAGAGTAGCCGTCAAGGTCGCGTCCCGCTAGCGAGACACGGCACTGGATTCCCGCATAAGATTGCGCGTCCCACTCAAAAACAATCGGGGGAGACGGTTTTGGCAAAGCAACCGAACAACAAGGTCTTGCTCGACATCCACCACCGCATGGTCCGCATCCGCATCTTCGAAGAAGAAGCGGGCAAGCTGATGGAAACCGGCAAAATCCCGGGCGCTTTGCATCTTTATGTGGGCCAGGAGGCCATCGCCAGCGGCGTGATGGTGCACCTGACGAGCGCCGATCAGATCACCAGCACACATCGCGGCCACGGCCACCTGATTGCCAAAGGCGGTGATTTCGATCGGATGTTCGCCGAGTTGTACGGGCGTTCGACCGGTTACTGCAAAGGTAAAGGCGGCAGCATGCATATCTGCAACATGGAACTCGGCATGCTCGGCGCGAACGGCATTGTCGGCGGCGGCCCGCCAATCGCGGTCGGCGCCGCGTTCACGCAGAAATTCCTGAAGACGAAGAACGTCGCCGTCGCTTTTTTCGGCGACGGTGCGTCCAACGAAGGCTCGTTCCATGAAGCCTCCAACATGGCGGCCCTTTACAAACTGCCCGTGGTGCTCGTGTGCGAGAACAACGGCTACGGAGAGTACACGCCGCAGCGAAATCACCAGGCGATCGTCGACGTCGCCGATCGCGCCGCGGGTTACGGAATGCCGGGAGTCGTCGTCGACGGCATGGACGTGATGGCGGTCTTTGAGGCCGCCGGCGAAGCGATCCAACGGGCGCGCAAAGGCGCGGGACCGACGCTGCTCGAATGCAAGACGTATCGGTACTACGACCACGTCGGCATCCGCGGCATGGGGCTGACGTATCGCACCGACGCCGAAGTACTCGAGTGGCAGAAGCGCGATCCGATCAAACTGTTCGAGGCGCGCCTCGCGGAACAGGGCGTGCTGACGCCGCAGCAAGCCACGGCTGTGCACGACGACGTGATGCGGCAGGTCAAATCGGGTATCCAGTTCGCCGAACAGAGCCCGTTCCCGGACGCTGCCAGCCTGCTCGACGACGTCTACGCGACTTCCTGAGGAGCTAAAAATGGGACAAGCACAAACACAGAAGACCCCGACGGCTGCGCGCCAACTGCCATACGTTTCCGCAATCACCGAGGGCGTGCGCGAGGTCCTGCTCGAGCAGCCCACCGCATTCGTCGCAGGCGAAGACGTCGGCCAGGCCGGCAGCGTCTACGGCTATTACCGCGGTCTGTTCAACGAGTTCGGGGCCGAGCGCATCATCGACACGCCGATTTCCGAAAAAGGCATCGTCGGTCTCGGCGTCGGCGCAGCCGCGACGGGGTTGCGGCCGATCATCGACATCATGTTCATGGACTTCCTCGGCGAGTGTATGGACGAGGTCGCCAACCAAATGGCGAAGATGCGCTTCATGTTCGGCGGCAGCGCGACGTTACCGATCACGGTGCTGACGATGTCCGGGGCCGGTGCGAGTCTCGCCGCGCAGCATTCGCAGAGCCTCGAAGCGTGGATCGCGCACCTGCCGGGCTTGAAGGTCGTGATGCCGGCGACGCCGCACGACGTCAAGGGCTGCATCATTGCGGCCGCGCGCGACGACAATCCGGTATTCGTCGTGATGAACAAGATGTCCCTCGGCTTGAAAGGCGACGTCCCTGAAGGGCCGTATGAGGTGCCGCTCGGTGTCGCAAACGTCGTGCGCGCCGGCACCGACTACACGATCGTCACGCTCGGCCGCATGTTGCACGAAGCGCTGAAAGCGGCCGAGACGTTGAAAGACCTCGGCATCGACGCCGAAGTGATCGACGCACGCAGCGTGCAGCCGTTCGATACCGACACGGTGATCGCTTCCGTCAAAAAGACTCATCGCGCGCTGGTCGTCCACGAAGCGGTTCGTTTCGGCGGTTTCGGCGCCGAGATCGCGGCGCAGATTCAGGAGCACGCGTTCGACTATCTGGATGCACCGGTCGGGCGCGTCGGCGCGCCGTTTTCGCCGGTGCCGTTCAGTCCGGCGCTGGAAAAAATCTACGTGCCGAATGCGGATCGGATCGTCGCCGAAGCGCGCCGCCTGATCGGCGTCTGATCAGAACCCGATCGGAACCTGATTACACGATGGCCATGGGCTGCATCGGCATCGCCGTCAATCCGGCGTCGGGCAAAGACGTACGCCGATTGGTCGCCCGGGCGTCGGTTTTCGACAATCAGGAGAAGCGCGCCATCGTGCGGCGCGCCATCGTCGGCGCGTTGGGTGCCGGCGCCAGCACCTTCGCGTATGTGCCCGACAGCCATGGCATCACCGAATCCGCGCTCGCGGAGTTCGGCGACGAAATCCGTCATCACGCTGTTGAATCGCCGCAAACGGCCAGCACGCTGGATACGATTCGCGGCGCTCGCGCGCTCGCCGCCGTCGGCTGCGCCGCGGTGTTGACGCTCGGCGGCGACGGCACCAATCGCGCTTTCGCGCTCGGCTGGCGCGACGCGCCGCTGCTGCCGATATCGACCGGCACCAACAACGTGTTTCCCCGCTTCGTCGAAGCGACGATCGCGGGCGCCGCGGCCGGATTGATCGCAAGCGGCGCAGTCGCGTTGGCCGACGTCGCATCGCGCGCGAAGACGATTCACGTTGAGATCGACGGCGAACGCGACGATCTTGCGCTGATCGACGCGGTGCTGACCGACGAGCGTTTTGTCGGTGCGCGCGCGCTGCTCGACGCCGATTCGCTGCGGCTCGCGCTGTTGACGCGCGCCGATCCGGCGGCGGTCGGCATCACCGCGCTCGGCGGACTCATTGCGCCGCTCGCCGATGCGCAGGACCGCGCGCTGCTACTGACGCTCGGGCATGGGCCGGACGGTGTGCGCGCACCGATCGCGCCCGGTCTGTACATGACGGTTCGCGTCGCCGCAACGCGCGTCATCGAGTTCGGCGAGGTGGTCACACTGACGGGCCCCGGTGTGCTCGCGTTCGACGGTGAACGCGAGCGCGTGTTGCAACGCGCACAATCAGCGCGTCTCAGCGTGCAACGCGACGGGCCATGGGTCATCGACGTCGCGAAAACACTGGCGCTGGCCGCCGAGCGCCGCACGTTCAGAGTTCATATGGGAGAAGTCGATGGCGACTGAGATCTATCTGGTCAAGGTCGGCATGACCATGACCGAAGGGATGGTCGAGGAATGGTATGTGCCGGATGGTGGCACGGTCACCCAAGGCGAACTGCTGTATCGGCTCGAGACCGAGAAGATCAACCTCGATGTCGACGCCGATGCGTCGGGCACCGTCAAACACGGTGTCGCAGTCGGCGTGACCAAACAACCCGGCGACGTAATCGGGTTCATCTACGCAGTTGGTGAAGCAATGCCGGAATCGGCGGGCACACCGGCGGCACCCTCTGCCGCCCGCGCCGCCGACGTTCGCGCGCCCGCGTCGCCCAGCGCGCGCCGATTGGCAAGCGAACTCGGCGTCGATCTCGCGCTCGCCGTCGGCAGCGGACCGAATGGCCGCATCACCGAGGCCGACGTCCGGGCGGCCGCGGCAAAGCCGCGCAGTGTTGCCGCGGCGCCGAGCACCGCGGCCTCGCCAGCAGACACCGATTCCACAATCGGCGGCCCGGCGTCGCCGTTGGCGCGACGTTTAGCGCGGGAACTCGGCGTCGATCTTGCCCGCGTCAAAGGCACGGGGCCGCGCGGCCGAGTCACCAAGGAAGACGTCGAGCGCGAGGCGTCGCGCCCCGCGGTCGCAGCTGCGCCGCCTGCCGCGCACGCGCGCCCGGACGATAGACAGCACATCGCGCTAAAGGGCATCCGCAAAACGATCGCGACCCGGATGTTCGAAAGCCTGCGCGGCTCGGCGCAGCTGACGATGGATATGGACGTCGGCATGGACGACGCGGTCAAACTGCGTGAACAGCTCATCAGCGAGTGGGAAGCGGATGGCGTTCGGCCGAGCTATACGGATCTCGTCGTCAAGGCCACGGCGAAAGCGTTGCGGCAGCATCCGCTGATGAACAGCACCTTCGGTGACAACGAGATCACGCTGGTGCGCGAGATCCATGTCGGCGTCGCGGTTGCGATCGACGCGGGACTCGTCGTTCCGGTCATCCGGCACGCGGACGCGTTGCAGTTGCGTGCGCTCGCGATCGAATCCGCGCGGCTCGCCGGCGCTGCTCGCGCAGGTACCCTGGGTCTCGACGACATGGCCGGCGGCACGTTCACCGTCACGGCGCTGGGCATGTTCGGCGTCGACTCGTTCACGCCGATTCTCAATGCACCGCAATCCGGCATCCTCGGTGTCAACCGCATCCGCGACGACGTTGCGTGGGACGGCAATCGGCCCATCAAACGCAAGGTCATGCGCTTGTCGCTGACGTGGGATCACCGCGTGCTCGATGGCGCGCCGGCCGCACAGTTTCTCGCGACGGTGCGTGACTTGCTCGAGGCACCGTATCGGCTGCTGGTCTAACGTCAACAGGTCGTCGAGGGGGACGGTGCCAGGCGTTGCAGAACGTGCAGAACGGAGCTAGCTCGGCGTATCCGCATCGTGCTTCGTCCGTTCCGCACGTTCTGCAACGCCTGGCACCATCTTGGCACCCGCTCGCCCCACGACACGAGGCGATATACTCCGCGCCATGATCAAGATCTATCACTCGCCCGGTACCCGCTCGATTCGAGTCATCTGGCTCTGTGAAGAGCTGGCGCTGCCCTACGAGATCGTGCCGGTAGATTTCTCCGCCGAGTATCGCGCGACGGA
>CAYUMA010000161.1:0-1786 GCA_964445675.1 uncultured Pseudomonadales bacterium
GTGCTGCCCTTCGTCAACATGAGCTCCGATGAGGAGAACGAACACTTCGCCGACGGACTGACGGAGGAACTCGTCGACAAGCTGTCTGCCATTCGCGGCCTCAAGGTTGTCGCGCGAACGTCGGCGTTCCACTTCAAAGGCACACACGAGACTGCGTCGACGATCGCACGCGCGCTGCAGGTCGACTATCTACTCGAAGGCAGCGTGCGTGGCGGCGGCGCACGCGTGCGGATCACGGCGCAACTGATCGACGCACACCGGGACGAGCACATCTGGTCCCAGACATTCGACCGTGACGTCGGCGACGTCTTTCGGATTCAAGAGGAGATCGCGTACGCGGTCGCGGCCGCGTTGAGGGTTTCGTTGCTCGATGCCGACGCATCCCGGGTACACCGCCATGGCACGACGGACGCGGAAGCACATCGTCTAAATTGGATCGCGCGCGCGCATTTGTGGGGTCGTACGAAGACGCCCGACGTCAGCCTGGCGAAGCGCCTGCTCGATCAAGCGATCGCCCGCGATCCGAATTTCGCGGCGCCCCACGCAGGGATCGCGCGGTATCACTTCCGCAAGGTGGCGAGCACGCTCGCCGACGCCGACGAAAGCGAGCGCCTGGGTGCTGCCGCCGCACAACGCGCCGTGGCGCTCGATCCCCAGTCGAGCGAAGCGCGTCAGGCGCGCGCCAATTTCGGTTTCTGGAGCCATCGCGTTCGTGGCAACTACGGCGACTATCTCGACGCCGAGAGCGACATCCAGTACGCGATCGAACTCGACCCGTCCAACTCCGGCGCATTCGAAGATTTCGGACGCTCGATTCTGTGGCACGCGCCGAACACCGCGTTGGGTCTGCTCGAGCGCGCAATACAGATTGATCCGCTGTGTACGTTTCCAAACCTGCTGATCGCGACGCTGCTCGGAAATCTCGGCCGGCTCGACGCGGCCCGCAAGCGCTGTTCGGACCTGCTCGAACACGCGCCCGATGCAACGATCTGCGCGATGGCGATCGGAACGCTGGAGACTTATTTCGGGCACTTCGAACAAGCGGTGCCGCTGCTGCAGGCGAGTGTGAAATACGCGGGCGGCGCCGCGCGTATTCAGCTGTGGTCGGTGCATCTGTCGATCGGAGACCGCGACGGCGCCGGTCAATGGCTCGACTTCGGCGGCACGCCGCTGGAGCACGCGCTCTCCAATGCGGCACGGTTTGCAATGGACGGTCGGCACGAGGACGCGTACGCGCTGCTCGCACGCCACCGCACCGACTATCCGCTCAGCCACCTGCTGGATCTCCCAACAGCGAAATTCGCGCTGATTACCGGCAAACCACGCGAGGCGCTCGAGATCCTCGAACAGCGCCTCCCCGACCTCGTCAGCAGCGTTGAGCCGATCAGCGCACGCAACGTGCTGCCAGCGCTCGATGTTGCGACGGCCCAGCTTCGCAGTGGCGCCGACGCGCCAGCACAACGGCTACTCGAGCGGGTCGCGGCGCATCTCGACGGACCCGACGCGCTCCGCCTGCCATTGTTTGCGTTTCAACGCGCGCGGACGCACGCGTTGGCGCGCGAGCCCGCAGCCGCGTTTCGGGCGCTCGACCGGGCCTACGACGAAGGGCTGCGAACGACATGGGCGCTCGATCTGCGGCCGCAGTCGTTTCTCTACATCGATCCGATCGATGCGGATCCGGCGTTCGACGAACTGCGCGACGATGCACGCCTCGCGCGCTGGTTCGGGCGCATCGCACACGACAACGAGCGACAGCGTGATCTGCTGCGCGCCGCGACGTCGAACG
>CAYUMA010000162.1:0-4155 GCA_964445675.1 uncultured Pseudomonadales bacterium
GCTCGATAGAACTCGACGTAGAAGCGCACCGCCCCGATCGGTTCGACGTAGTGCAGCACCTCCGGCACGACAGTGCCGGTGTGATCCGGCGAGAGTTCGACGTCCGTATTGAGCGCATCCACGCAATAGCGCAGCCGGCCGTCGACGACGACGATCCTGGCCCACACGCCCGCCTTCGTCGAATGATCGCGGCGCAGTCCCGCGGGCACCGTCGCCTCGTTGAACTCCGGCGTGCGTTTGTACGCGACGAACGCGTCGGGAATCTCGAATCGATCGCAGCGCACGCAATCGAGGCTCTCTCCGAGCATCGCGGCGCGCCCGTGCGCGGTCGTTACCCATTCGCGAATCATGAATGGCGGTGAGTGCCGAACGTGCTGCGGATGGCCGCAGTTGAGTCTCGCGACCCAGTCTCCATCAGCGTCGGTCTCGAATGCGACGATGGGGCGCTGCATACGCCGAAAGTTATTCCAGGACCGGCCGTGTCTTGACGAACACCCGGCCGGCTTCGCTAAAGCGCAGTCGCATCGAAGCGCCCGCCGGAACGCGCAGCCATGCGCCCGGACGGAGTCGATATTCCGCGATCTCCGCGACGCCCGAGAGCATCAACAACTCACGTGGCACCGGCGCGCCGTCGAAGGCGTACTGCGCACCTACGCCACCATCCAGCAACATCACGGCCTCAACACCGAAGCGATGCAGTAAATGCACCCGTGTGGTTCCGTTGGCAACCGTGCTCCCGATCGCCGCAGTATCGATCGACACGGGCGTGAGATCGTCGGTGAGAAACTGGCGGAGCTTAACGAACAGCACACACCCTTCGTCCGACCGCGGCGTATGTGCACTGCCGGAAGGGTTGCGTATGTACGTTCCTGCGGGGTAACTGCCGTGTTCGTCGGAAAACACGCCGTCGAGCACGATGAACTCCTCGCCCCGCTCGTGGCGATGCGCGGGGAAACGCGAGCCTGCGCGATACCGGACGATGCTCGTCGCCACCGCCGTTTCGCCGCCGATGCGATCGAGCATCACGCGCTCGACGCCGGGCTCGGGTGAAGCGGTCCAGTGATGCTGCTCCGGAGGAACCCAGGCGATCTGCGCAAAATCGGCGCGAATGCGCAGCGACATGCGGGGTCGTTACTTGATACGCACCGTCAACACGTCGCACTGACATCCATGCAGCACGCCGGTCGCGGTCGAGCCCAGCAGCAGACCGAGCCCATGTCGGCCGTGCGTGCCGAGGACGATCAAATCGGTGCCCAACTCCGTCGCCATTTCGCGGATCTCGTGGGCGGGACTACCGCGAGCGACGTAAGTGCGCTTCACCGGGATTCCAAGCGACTTCGCATGCTCCACGAGGCGGGCCTCCGCCTGGCGCACCGCGTCCGCTTCGATCAGCGCGGCGTCGGCCGACAGTGCCGCGACGTCGAATCCCGAATAAACCTGATTGATCGGCTTGATGACGACGATCACCGACAGCTCGCTGCCATTCTGCTTGGCGGTCTCGCGCGCCTGATCCAACACCTGCTGCGCTTCCTCAGTCAGGTCGACCGCAGCGAGAATCTTCTGGTATGCCATGGATGCGCCTCCTGAGCGTCGTCGGGTCACAATACGGCTTCCAGAGCGAAAGACAAGCACGCCGGGATAGGGGCTTCCCACTATCGGCCCAGTACGCTCAATGTCTCGAAAGGGCTCGGTGCGCGACTCAACGTGTCCGTTTGCGGTGAGTGCGTTTGCAGCTTGCGTTTGCAGCTAAAGGCGCGACAACGCGAGGCGCAGCGTTTGTGGCACCAGGTCGTACATCCACGGATGCAACGCCGCGACCGATGACGGTGCGTGCCTGTAGCGCTGCGCCATCTCGATGAAGCACAGCGGCGCAGCCAGCGCCAGCGCACGGCGCAACTGTTCGGCCGTGCCGAACCGCGCGAACCCTGCGAGATAGGCGCGCTCGAGTCGCGCGTGGTTCGCGGCCGTGTCGAGTCCCGCATTGACGAGCCCAACCGAAAGCGGCGCGATGCTGAAGAACGGATGTCCGATCGCGACGTCCTCCCAGTCGATCACCGCGGCAGTCGCTTCCGTGACAAAGATGTTCCCCGGCCATAAATCGCCGTGCTCGATCGTCGGTGCCATCCTATATGCCGCGAGTTTTTCGCAGCGGCGCTCGAGCCCTGGCAGCGCGCCACGCAGCCGATCACATTCGGCTTGCGTCAAACCGTCGGGTTCGCCGCAGCGCAACGCGCCTACGTCGTTCAGCAGCGATGCGATCGATCGCGCCAACGCATCGAGATCGCGCCTTGCACAACCCAGTGCGACGAGTTCGTCGACGCGCGCCGCGCAATCCGCCTGCAGCCGTGCGTAGCGCATCGCGCCGATTTCCCAGCGCGTGATATCGCTCACTGCTTCGAGCGTGTGTCCGGGACAGGCCGCCGTCAGCAGCCACCGCCGCGCACGCTCAGTCGCGATGATGCGCGGCACCGCGTCGGGATAGTGCGCCGCCAGCCATGTCGTCACATTGAATTCGACGTGTCCGCTGCGCGGCAACGCCTTGAAATAGAACTCGGCGTTCGCGGTCCGCACTTTCAGCACACACGACGATGCCCAGTTTCTCAGCTGGCGAATCTCGACGGCGGCGCCGAGGCCGGCATCCGCCAACGCGCGCTGGGTCCAATCCTGTGCGGCATCCAGCCAGCCCGGCCGCATCCACTCCCGACCGTCTGCAACGTCGGGCGCCGTGGTTGACCGCACGCAAAGTGCAACCGCCCTGCGATCAGCGGGATCCCTCAGCTCGGCAGGATCACCCCAGCGCACGCTCGTCAGCATCGCGCTGGCGTCGTGCGTCTCGAGTTCGTGCACACGCTCGACGACGCCATCAATCGGTGCCGAGTGGCTCAGGCTGCGCAACACCGTGGCACGAATGCCGAAACGTTGCGCGACGGCGGCATTGATGTAGTCCGTCTCGGCCGTGTGCGCATCGCCGGTCGTTATGACAGGCAGCGTCGGATCGCCCGCCTGGTCGATCAAAGCAAAACCACTGTGGCGCAAATGTCGGATGAGGAGCCGATGACGGACCACAAGCGCAGGGGCGAGGTTTTTGTCGGATGTCACACTACCCACAGTACAACGTCTCTACTCGGCTGCGCGGCGCCGGTAGCGGTCCAGGGGAACACACCGCGGCGAACCAAACCAGGCCGTTGACCCGATTCGTCCCGATCAACTACCCTGCCGCGCGGTCCAAATCTCCAACTGCCCTCATTGTCGACATCCATCGGGAGGCCCTGTGGCTCGTGCTCAAAAAGTATCGTTCGTCGCATCTCTAACGCTGACTCTCGTGCTCTGCGGCTACGCGCATGCCGACGTCGTCACCACCATCGATGGCGCCCGTTTGACCGGCACCATCAACAAGGTCACACCCAAGGTGATCGAATTGAAGACGACCTACGCCGGCGATTTGACCATCGCGATGGATCAGGTCGCGGGCTTCACCACCGACGCGCCGCTGACGACACAGCTCACCGACAAGACCACGATGACCGGCACCACGTTGCTCGACGGCAAGGCGCTGCGCGTCACGGGCGACGCGATGGCATCGACCGCCGAACTCGACCGCCTCCAGGCGGCGTGGCTGCCCGGCGACGAACCGCCGCCGGAATCGTTATTCGATCCGCGTCATTGGGTGTACACGATCGGCGCCGACGTCGCGGGCAAGAGCGGCAATTCCGATGAGATGCGGACGAACGTGCTGTTCGATATGCGCCTGGTCAGCAAGATCGACGAACTGCGCTTCTATGGCTCGTATCAGAAGGCCGAACAGGACGGGACCGACAGCTCCGACGAAACGATCGCGGGCGCCTCGTATACCGCATTCGTCCGCGACCCATGGGGCTGGTACGTTCGCGGCGAACTCGAAAAAGACAAATTCGAGGACATCGATCTGCGCACGACCGCCGCCGCCGGTCTTTCGTGGCGCCCGATCAACACGGACGAACGCACGCTGCGGTTCTGGCTCGGTCTTGGCTATCGCCACGAGTCGTTCGACAACAACGTCGACAGCAACAGCTCGGCAACGCTCGACAGCGGCATCGGCCATCGCTGGCTGCTGAAGCCGTGGCTCACGCTGAACAACTCCCTTTCTTATGCGCCGGCAATCGACGATTTCGGCAA
>CAYUMA010000163.1:0-3035 GCA_964445675.1 uncultured Pseudomonadales bacterium
TGCTCGGCGCGCGCCACCCCCGCCGCATCGCCGCGGCGGAAGTGCGTGTGGGCAAGCGCGAGGTGCGCGCGCACCTCGTCGTACCTACAGTGCTGCGCCTGTGTGGCAGCGACCGCCGAGAGCGCTTCCTGTTCCGCCCGATCCACCTCGCCGCGCGCGAGCAATGCCTTGACCCGCTCGGCATGGACCCAGCCTACGAACATGCGGTTGGAGCCGCTGGTCACCCAGCGCAGCGCCTCTTCCAACATCGCGAACGACTCCTCCCACGCGCCATCGAGCCCATGCGCGATCCCCAAGGCCAACGGCCCCACGAAGAGCGATTGCGGAGTGGTGGCTTTCGCGCCCGTCTCCAGCGCGGAGCGGGCGTGAGCGTGAGCGGCGGCCGCGTCGTGGCGAAGAGCATCCACCTCGATGCGTGGAAGCTGCATCCAGGTGAGCACCTCGACATCCCCGTGCGTCTTCGCCAGATGCTCCGCGCGGTCACACACCGCCATGGCCTCGTCGAGGCGCCCGAGCCGGGCGAGGAGCCAGGCCCGCACCATCAGGATTCCGAGAAAGGGGCTGTAGCCGGTGAACTCCATACCGAGCGCGGGGTCCGCCGGCAGCGTCCGGCAGGCCGTCTCGCAGGACTCGATCCCTTCGGCGAGACGTCCGGCGAAGGTGCAGCCGAACCCCAGAAAGGCGCGTTGCGCGATCTGCAGCCCCTGATCGTCGGTCTGGTCGGCGAGTCGCGTCGCTTCGCGGCAGTAGCGCACGTAGTCGTCCGAGTCCCCGCCCACGAGGCCGAGCGCGCATCCATAGGCGCCGTGCAAGGCCGCTTGCGCGCGAACGTCGCCAGCCTCTTCGGCCAAGCGCCGGCCTTCTTCGAAGACATCGGTGGCATCGGCGGTTCGCGTGCCGAGCCGCCAGGCGAGGTTGAGGTTCCAGACGCAGGCGGTCACGCCGAGCTGCAAGGCTTCCGAGGTATGCGGAAGCGCCCGCAGCAAGCGGCGCACGTGCTCCCAATGCCGCACGCCCTCCGCGGCGTTGGTGACCCCGGCCCACTCTGCCGCCCGCTTGTGCCAGAGCGCGGCTGGCCACGCATCGCCGGCCTCTTCCCAGTGATGCGCCAGCAATGCGGCGCGTTCGTCGAGATGCGCAGCGTCGTGTTGTTCAATGGCGCGCGCCACGCTGGCATGCACATGGCGCCGGCGCTCCTGCAGCAGGCTGCCCAGGGCAACCTCCTGTGTGAGTGGATGTTTGAAGGCGTATTCCGCCACCGGATAGAGTGATTGTTCGTGGATGAACTCCGCTCGGCACAAACTGGCGAGCGCCGCCTTCAAGTCGTCGCTCGCGAGCTCCGCCACGGTCGTCAGCAGCGGCTCGGGGAAGTCCTTGCCGATCACCGACGCGGTCTGCAGCAAGCGCTTCTCGCGCTCGGCGAGGCGATCGATGCGTGCCGCCAGCACTGACTTGACCGTTGCGGGAACTTCGAGTCGATCCAGGGCAGTGACAAGGCGGTAGTTTCCGGTCGAGCCTTGGACGTGTTTCGTCTCGATCAGGTTCTGGGCGACTTCCTCGATGAAGAACGGGTTGCCGGCAGTGCGTGAGTGAATGGGCGCGGCCAGTGAGGCGATTGTGGCGTGGCTGCCGAGAAGGCTCGCCAGCAGTTCCGCCGTTGCTTTCTCTTCGAGTGGCGTCAGCGGGATCTGGCGGTACCAGGATTTCTGCATCCATTCGGCGCGATACTCCGGACGGAAGTTCAGCAGCAGCAGGCTATGCGTGCCGGCGCGCGCGTCGACCATGTGTTCGAGGAACTCTGCACTGGCGGCATCGAGCCAATGCAGGTCCTCCACCATCGTCACCGTCGGCTGCTGCTCGCTGGCGCTGCGGATGAGCTGCCGCATGACGCCGATGAGTTGGCGCTGGCGGACGTCGGGATCGAGGCGCGGCGCGGGGTTCTGCGGATCGCTCACACCCAGAAAGTCGTAGACCAGCGGCACCGTGTCGGCGAATTTCTCGTCGAGGACCATCATGTGCCCCGCGATCTTCACGCGCGCGGCGTTGTCGTCGTCTTCGCCGGTGATGCCGAAGTACGAGCGGAAGACCTCGAGAATCGGCAGAAACGGAATGTTGCGCCCGTGCGCGACGGCGCGGCCCTCGAACACGCGCATGCCGCGCTCGCGGCAATGTTCGAGGAACTCGAAGCACAGCCGGCTCTTGCCGGTGCCGGCTTCGGCGACGACGCCGATCACCTGGCCGTTGCCGGCGGCGGTGTGTTCGAGCGCGTCTTCGAGCGTGCGTAGATCCGAGGCGCGGCCGACAAAACGCGACAGGCCGCGCGCGCGCGCAACATCGAAGCGGGTGCGGGCGCCGCCGATACCGTCGAGGCGATGCACGCGCACCGGAGCGCCGACCCCCTTCACCTGGAACTCACCGAGATCGTCGAGTGCGAAATAGCCCGAGACGAGTTGCGCCGTCGCCGCGCTCAGGTAACACGTGTTCGGCTGGGCGAGGCTTTCCATCCGCTGCGCCAAACCAACGGTGTGGCCCTGCGCCGTGTAGTCCATACGCAGATCGTCACCGATCTTGCCGACCACCACTTCGCCCGAGTTCATGCCGATGCGGAATCCGAAGTTGAGCCCGTGGGTCGCGCGCAGCTCGTCGCCGTAGGTTTTCAGCGCATCACGCAGGTGCAGCGCGGCATAGCACGCTCGTTGGGCGTGGGCTTCATGCGCGATCGGTGCGCCGAACAGCGCCATGATGCCGTCGCCGGTGTACTGATTCACCGTGCCCTCGAAGCGGTGCACGCCTTCGGTGAGGATGGCGAAGAAGCGTTCGAGGATCTTGTGCCATGCCTCGGGATCGAGCTGCTCGGCGAGTTGCATCGAGTCCTTCACGTCGGCGAACAGCACCGTGACCTGTTTGCGTTCGCCTTCGAGCGCCGAGCGCGACTGCAGGATCTTGTCGGCGAGGTGCTTCGGTGTGTACGAAAGCGGGACGCGTTCGGCAGCGCCTGAAGTCGTCGAAGTGGAAGCCGGCGCTACAGGTGCGGG
>CAYUMA010000164.1:0-1899 GCA_964445675.1 uncultured Pseudomonadales bacterium
CGTGCTCGATATCGGCTGCGGACACGGTCGCGCTTTAGGCGAACTGGCGCGCCGCGCACCGCGCGGACGCATCGCCGGTGTTGATCCGTCAGAGTTGATGGTCGAAATCGCGGTACAGCGAAACCGCCATCTCGTACGCGCCAAGCTCATTGATGTCGCGCACGCGGGTGTTGAGAGACTGCCCTACGATGACGCGGCGTTCGATAAGATACTCTGCGTCCATGGCGTTTACTTTTGGCGCGAACTCGCGCCCGCGTTTGCAGAGGTCGCGCGTGTGCTGAAACCTGGCGGCCGCGCCGTGCTCGTTTTGCGCACTGCGAAGAACAAAGCAACGGCAGCGTTCCCCAGCGAAGTGTACCGCTTCTGGTCCAGGTTGGAGATGGAACAGGCAATTGCCCGTGCTGGACTGGTCACAACGATTCAGCGCGATATCGACGAGACTAGTCGCCCAATCTTGGTTGTCGCGGAGAAGGGCCGCTGAAGCCAATCGGACAACTGTGGTGAGGGGCAGGAATGCCGCTCAAACGCCCTGCGGGGTCCGCTTTGGGGCGGCTTCTCTCCGGTGAGCACGAGTGTCTCTTCCTGGGATCGAGCGGTCCTCGCAACATTCTCGGCCGAAAAAGACAACCTGTACGGGTCAGTCTACAGGACGCACCCGCAACACACGGCGGTTCATCCAACCCACGATCGGCACGTCGCCGCTGTAGTCGTAGACTTCCACCTTGAGCCAATTTCCGGACTCGTCGAGCACGCGAACGATCTGATCGGGATAGACGCGCCGGATTCGCATGCCGTCTCGCGTCGGCGCGGCGCGCAACCAGGCGTCCTCGACCAGATATCGGATCGCGCGATCTTCCAAGCGCTCCTCGCGCAATTCTCGTTCGACGTCTTCAAGATTGCGCGCGACTTCGTGGACGGCCTCTTCCACGCGTCGCACGTCTTCGGTTGAAGCGCCGTCGTCGTTGATTTCGTGGGCGAGCGTGACAACGGATAAGAGCAACGCCAAAAGAGCGACGACGCCGGACTTCTTCACGTCCGTGATGCCGGAGGCCAACAGCTTCTGCGCGGTATCCCAGATTTGCTGGATCCAAGTCTCGATCTGCGAGGCGGGCACTTCGTCCAAGTCGAAGTCTTCAATGGCGCCGCGAACGGAAGAGAAGAATGGCGCATCCGCGGCCGCAGGTTCGCCGTATGCGCTGAGCACGTCGGCAGCTGCGCCGCGGCCGGCGATGCCTTCGAGACCCGCGAACGCGGTGAGCTGGTAGCCGCGCAGCAACAGGCCGGATTCGATGGCCTGTGCGGCGATCGAATAGGTCGGAAAGTTGAAGGCGTATTGGCGAACGAAGTTCTGCGTCGAGAACGTCTGCGCGAAGGGACTGACGAGCTGCTCGGAGCTCAGCAATCGTTGGATCTGGCTGAGCGCCGAATGCGTGTCCGCAAAACTTCGTTGCGCCGCTTCCGCCAGGCGCATGTATTGAGGTTGCGCATCGCGAAACGATTGCATCAAGCGCAGCGACGGGCTGTCCTGCAGGACGCGCAGAGCGTAAGGGAGCTGTTGTCGTGCGAGATCAATCGTCGGCGCCATGTCCCGCAATTGGCTCGTGATTGCGCGGAAGTCTGGCGCAATCTTCCGCACCGTCTCGTTCAAACTTTCGAACGTCGATGATACCGCTGTGCGGATCCGGGCTCGCAGCGCCTCGCTCGGCGGTTGTGAGGGGTCGTCATCGAGCGCGCCGAAGACCTTTGAGGTCTCCGCGAGAACCTGCGTTGCCGCGCTCTCGATCTCGTCATCAGTGAGCGCATCGACGACGGCGCCGGTCGGTTCGATCGCATCGCCCAAGTGTCCGCGTTCGGCCAAGGCCGCACGCAGCATGGCGCGCCCGTTCGGCCATTTCGATT
>CAYUMA010000165.1:0-2050 GCA_964445675.1 uncultured Pseudomonadales bacterium
CGCGCTACCGGCTCGCGCCTGGCGCGCCGCTCACGCGAGACGGTCATTGGCGCGCCGAGCCGGGCGACACAGCGCCGTTTCGCACGCGCATGCTCGTCTACCGCCCCGATGATGGCGCGCGGTTCAACGGCACGGTTGTATTGACGTGGAACAACGTGACCGCGGGTCACGATCTGTTCGGCGCAGAGAGTCTGGAGTTGTTCGAGCGCGGCTATGCACTCGTGTGCCTGACGACGCAGAAGGTGGGCATCGAAGGGCTGCCTCCCGTGCGGCACGGCCTCGCCGCGTGGGACCCGCAGCGCTACGCAACACTGTCGATTCCCAGTGACGACTACTCGTATGACATTTTCACCCAATGCGCGGTGGCGATCGGCAAACACCGCACGCCACGCAGTGTCGATCCGATGGCCGGTCTCGCCGTCGAGCGCGTCGTGGCCCAAGGCGCTTCACAATCAGCGGGACGTCTCGCAACGTACGTCAACGCGATCCAGCCGCTGACCGGCGCGTTCGATGGCTTCATTCTCGCAATCTATTTTGGTTCAGGCAGTGCGCTCGAAGTCGGCGACACCGTCGTCAACATCAACGTGGCGCCGGCGATGCGGCCCAGCGATCGGCTGAGGGGCGCCAACCTTTTGCGCGACGATCTCGGTGTCCCGGTATTCGTCGTCAATTCCGAACTCGAGGCAATCGCGTGCTATGCCGTGCGGCAACCGGACAGCGCCACATTCCGCTATTGGGAATCCGCGGGCACCTGCCACGTATCCGCCCAGGCCATGCGCGACCGGGAAGCCAAACAGATTCGTGACGGCCTGCCGCTGGCACCGCGCCCCGAGGGTATCAACCGCATCCCGATGCAGCCGCTCAACGACGCGGCGTTCCATCACATGCAGCGCTGGCTGACCGAAGGCACACCGCCGCCGGTGCAGCCGAAAGTAGAATTTGCGGGCGACCCCGCGCAGGTGGTTCGAGACGAGCACGGCATCGCGAAGGGCGGCATACGACTGCCGCAGGCGGCCGTTCCGCTCGCGCAGAACAGCGCTGTTCCGCTCGCTGACGACGTCCTCGCGTACCTGCGAGGATCGTGTCATCCGTTCACCGCGGAAAAGCTGCGCGCGCTGTACGCCGACAAAGCGTCGTATCTCGCGAGATTCACGACAGCCGCGCAACGCGCTGTCGCGGCGGGTGTGCTGTTGCCGCGCGATGTGCCGCGGCTGGTCGCAGAAGCAAACGAATCGTGGCGTGAATAGCGCCGCTATCGCGGTCTGGAGGGGAGTTCCTCCCACAATAGACCGCTCCCACAAGCTGCTGGCGAGGGAGGTTGTAGGAGCGATCTCCAGATCGCGATCCCGCGCCTCATGCGAGTCGTTAGCTAGCCGAGTGCTCGGCGGCCCTGTTCGATCCAGCGCGCGGCGTCTGCCGGCAACATCTCCGCTACCTTGCGTTGATACGCCGCGACTTCATCCGCGGTCAGCACATCGCGCCAGCGGCCGTTCGTGCCTTTGAATACGAAACCTTTGATGCCGCCTTCGAATGCCATGTCGAGTTCCGGGGACGCCTGGCTGCGCATCGATTCGAACGTACAACGCTCGACGACCGCGGGCCACTTCGACTCGGCGATGTCGATGTCGAGGAACTTCGCGACGCGGCGCATCTCGCCGTCGAGATCGGTCTTCATGTCGTTGTAGTGCACAAACAGCAGATTCGGTTCGGCCCGCAGCGCCCAATAGCTCGCGACGATGTCGACGAAATTGTTCTCATTTAACCAGTCTTGAAAAAACGCGTGATAGTCGCCGGTGAACTTCTTCATGGGCGGCAAGCCTTCCTTCGCTGCAGCCGCATTCAGCATGTCGATCATCTTCATGCGCTCGACGTGATTGCACCACGACATGAACGCGTCGCGCCCATCGCGACCGACGGTGATGTATTTCGCCTGCGGGAACCACGGAATCGCATCGGCGGGCGAGTGACTCTTCATCGCGCGGCGGTGCGTTTGCGCGCGCAACATCGCATGCATCGCGTCCGCGGGACTGAATTTGGCCTCGATCCACGG
>CAYUMA010000166.1:0-2395 GCA_964445675.1 uncultured Pseudomonadales bacterium
TCGGCGACTACTCGATGTTCCCGACGATGCTCGTGTCGCGCCTGGCCGCGCGAGAATTCAAGGTGGTGCTGTCGGGCGACGGCGGCGACGAGTTGTTCTGGGGCTACGTGCGCCGCATGGCGCAGATCGCGCAGGCCGCGCCCGACTTCGAGCAGCCGTTTGCGTTGCGCGCTACACGGTGGGCGCTGCCGCGTCTCGCCGGTCGCCCGTACGGACCGGAACACCTGCGCTGGCGAAACATCGGCGACGGACAGAAGGCCAAACACACGCATCTGCGCGGCGACTGGCTGCGGCGGGTCTTTCCGACGCTACCCGCGTGGCCCGCAAGCTACGGCGCGTTCGACTACGCCGGTACAAACAGCGACGACGCTGCTCAGTGGCAACGTTGGAACGAGCTGGTCTGCCATCTGACGATGGTGCTGCTCAAGGTGGACCGCGCGAGCATGTACCACTCGCTCGAAGTCCGCGTGCCGATTCTCGATCGCGAGGTGATCGCGACTGCCGCACAGGTGGACTGGCGCACCTGTCTAGACGTCGAGCACAACGTCGGCAAACTGCCGCTGCGCAAGCTGCTCGCCCGATACGTGCCGCAGCAGACGACCGCGAAGCGCGGTTTCGAAGTGCCGATGGGCGCGTGGCTGCGCACGAGTTTGCGCGGCGTCTTCGAGGACGCGGTCCTCGCGAAGGATTCCGTGCTCGGGCTGCCGTTCGACCGCCGCGCGATTCGCCGGCTGTTCGATCGACATTTGAGCGGCGCCGATGATCACGCGTGGGGACTGTGGCCGATTCTCAGTCTCGCGCTGTGGGAACAACGGCACCTGCGCCCGAGCCGGCACGGCTGAATCGCGCGCGACGTCGATCGTCGATCAATCACACGCAAGCGCCGAGCGCAATACACCGGCCGCACGCTCTCGCAGTTGCGCGTTGATCGTATGGCGCCGCGGCGGTACCGCAAGTGCTGCGGCGAGCCTCGCGACGTGCGCGTCGTCCGCCGGATCGCAGATCAGACACAGCGCGGCGATGTCGTCAGGCAGCCGCCGAGCGAGCTTCGGATGCACGATCACGTGACAACCCGCGGCGAGGCCATCCACGATCGTCGTCTTGAAGCCGAAGCCGAGGTGCGTCAGCACCGCGAGCGCGCGTACTTCGCACAGCAGGTCCCACGGTTCATCGCAGCGGCGTAGCACTTCCACGGTTTCGTGCACGGCGGGCGCTGCGTCGTGCCACTGGGACCACCACGTCAGCTGAAAGGACCAACGCTCATTCGAGATAGACGGAAGCTTCGACGCGAGCAGATTGATGTTCGCGACGTTGAGGAGACCGGATGGATCGAAGTTGCCGCCCATCGACACGATCGCGGCACGCCGCGCGTTCCACGCCGGTGGTCGCACGTTTTCACGCAACGACGGCCACGGCGAAAAATACGGCACGTACTCGACCGCCGCGCGGCCGGGCATGAAACGCCAGTAGTTCGCGTTGTCCCAGGCGCTTATGCCGAGCACGGAGTCGGCCGCGCGGCGCGATCGCGAGTCGCGGACAACCAATTCGCCGAAGCGCCGCCAGAGCGGCAAACGCAAATAGTCGAGCTTGCGGCGCGTATTGCGATCGAGGTAGTGGTACGCCTCCGCATTGTGCGTCCTGACGTGAACTTTGAGGTGCGGGAAGCGTCGCTTCGCCTCCACCTGTAAATCCGGCCAGAAGCTGTACTCGATCAGCAAGTGCCGCGTCTCTTGCGTCAACTCCGCGAGAACGGTCTCAGGTGACTTTTCGCCGAACCGCACGACATGCGTGGTGAGCCCCGCAGAAGCAACCGCGAGACGCGTGGCCTCGACCGCTTTCCAGTTGCCGGCGCCGTACTCGTTGGCGTCGATCGAATCGGGAATGGCGTGGACGATCATGAACGCTAAGTGCCCGGAGAGATCGGCGTTGCGTCGAGCATTTGCGCCGGGAAGTCGGCGGCCCGCGCCGCATCACGGGGCCACCGGTTCTGCGGGTCGCCTCGGTCCGGATTGAGCGGAATCGACATCCCGCCCGTCTCGCGCAGCAGTTCGAACAGATCGGCGTCCATCCGCTGGACCAGGTCTTTGTGTGCCGCGCTAGCGATCAGGTTGTGCGCCTCGTGCGGATCGTTGGCGAGGTCGTACAGCTCGTCGATGTCCCAAATTCCGAAGTAATGCATGTACTTGTACCGGTCGGTGCGCAGCGCGTACACAGTCGGGGTCTGCGGGTAGTTGTGTTCCCAGAAATACTCGTACAGCAGTTTGTCGCGCCACGCGGTGTCGTCGTACCGCGCGATCCCGAGAAAGCTGCGGCCGTCCATCGTCTCGGGCGGCCGGAGCGCAGCCGCTTCGAGCAGGGTCGGCGCGATGTCGATGTTCGCCACGAGTTGATTAAC
>CAYUMA010000167.1:0-2842 GCA_964445675.1 uncultured Pseudomonadales bacterium
GGTAGGTTGGCCAACTCAGCCCGCAGTCGCCAAGGCCTTCGCACCCTGCGCCGGACTCACTCGCGCGGCCACGTCGTCGCTCGATTGCACGACCATCATCGCGCCAAGCGCGTTCAGAATCTTCTGCAGATTCCGCAGCGACAGCTCCGACCGGCTCGCGAATACCCGGCTCAAATGGCCCGGATCAATTCCGGTCTCCTTGCAGAAGCGATATCGCGAACCGTAGCGCTCTTCGATGAGGTCGGCCAGGTAGTCGCGATAGTCCGGCGACGCCACCTTACCCTCCGCGATCCCGAGCCGGGCTTCGAGGTCCTGACAAATCCGGTAGCAGACCGATCCGGTCGCAACGCCCGCGTCCGTCAACTCGCTAAGCCACCAGGCGCCGAACGCCGACCACCGCGGGGACTTCGCATAGCGTTTCCGAACAGCTGTCAGGAACTGCTGCTCGCCCTTGGTCAACCCGATCAACGCCAGGTGCCGGCCAGTAATCGTGCGATAGGTTCTTGTCTTCTTCATAAGGCCACCGCTCTGCAGCGGCGGAATTCGAAACTCAATCAGCCAATCTCGAGCCAGCCATGCTCCTCCCGGATGATCAACAGTTCGGCGAAGCCGGCCACTTCAAGGTGTATGGCCCGCTGATCGAACGAATTGCCGACTCTGCGCAGCAACGCCCTCAAGCGGTTCACACGTCTGGCCGGAAGTGCGACCGTGTATCGACGGCTCACATCCTCGACGGACCCTGCGTCACCCGGACGCCATGCGCCTCGAACTTCAGAGCGATGACGATAGACGACCACCTCTTCAGGACCGGTCAATCCTCCGCATTCGGTCAGCAGGGCGTCTTGCAGCAACTGCCAAAGTGTAGGCGCGTGAGGCCTCCGATCGGAGTCCCTGAGAATGGGCACCAGGAACACGCACACGACTCTCGCTGCCTTTGCCACAACTCATCCCTAGCGAGGCGTTCAATTCGTCTTGAAGATACGCTATCAAATAGTTGACTGATGGTCAACTACTGGGCGGGCACCAATGGAAATGAACTCTCGACCTTCGCACGCCTTCCGGTCTCTGCGGAGGGGTCAGACCCTCGGCAACTCTTGCTCGGGGTCAGACCCCTACAGCGAATCAAGAAACGCGAGCAAGGCACGCCGCATGGGCTCACTGGCGGTACGGTAGCGTTCGATCACACCCGCCGCTTCCCCACCGTGCTGGCGGATGGCATCGGCCGGCGTCGCCGCAGTGCCGTCGTGCATCAGCGGCCGCCGCAAGCGAAGTCCCCACAACGCCGGCGTCCTGATCTCATTCTGCTGCGCCGCTTCCTGCTCGATGCCATCACCAGTGCCGACATCGTGCAGCAACAGGTCCGAAAAGAGCGCCAGCGTCTTGCGATTGAGCGCGGCCGATCGGTTGGCACCGGTCGTCAGCGTTGGGACATGACACGACGTGCAGCCGACGGCGGCAAAGACCTGCTCGCCGGTCCTGACCTCATCCGTGATCGTGCCTCTCGGCAGCGGCGCCAGGAACTTCATGAACGCTTCGAAGTTGTCGATCGCGCGCTTGCCAGTGCGCGGGTCCACCGCGTC
Organism: uncultured Pseudomonadales bacterium; assembly: GCA_964445675.1. GTDB lineage: Bacteria > Pseudomonadota > Gammaproteobacteria > Pseudomonadales > Azotimanducaceae > DATJGR01. Next base: position 1,581 of record CAYUMA010000167.1, read on the forward strand.
TTCGGGATCCTTTAACAGATCGCATTCGCGCAGTCGCTCCAGCGAAATCCCGCCGAGCGGTTCGAGGGGGAACATGTCGTTGGTGATCCCCATCTCGTTTGTGTACGCGTCGCCCGAGAACGTCAGCAGCGTGGCAATCTGTGCCTTCCATCCGAACCGGCCGACGCGGCGCTGTCCGGTGGCCACGTCGAGCACGATGGCGGCGCGGCCGCTGATGCCGTCGCGATCGCGATCGGACGGATCTTCGAGCGCAAGCAGGGTCTCGTCGGCAAGGGCTTCGACCAATCCCGCACCGAACAACGGGATGGGCATCCGCCGCGCGATCACGTTGACCTCCGGCGGCATCACCGCCTGGCAGCGGTGGTCCGGGATCGAGAACATCTGGAACAACGTCGTGAAGCCGACGATGTGAAACTTGCCGGCGGCATCGCGGTGCCCTGCGCGCATCTCGGTCATCGGGGTCATGCCGCCGACCACCGGCACGTTATGACACGCCGCGCACCCCGCCCCGTTGAACAACGGGCCAAGGCCATCGCCCGGTTGTTCGATCTCCTTGAAGTCGTCGAGCCCGAGGCGGAAGTCCTCGAACTCCCTCGGCGTGATGCCCGGCAGCGGATCGCCGGCGCCGGCCGGCAATTGAGCCGATACGCCGAGTGTGGTGGCGATCCAGATCAACGCCACCAGCACAAGGCCCTGGCCCGCCGACCTGTCCACCGTAGCCTTGGCGAAGGTGGAAGCCTTGGCGAAGGCGGCCTTCATTTCACGACCAGCGTAGCGCGCATGGCGGTGTGACCCGCGCCGCAGGGGCGCGAGCATTCGATGATGAATCGCCCGGCCGTATCGGCGGTGTACTTGACGACGGTTTCGCCGCGGCGGCGCTTGGGAATCTGGACGTCGACCTCCGTGCCGATGATGCGAAAGCCGTGGTCGGTGTCTTCGCTGGTGAGGTGGAACTCGATCACCGTGCCTTTTTCGACCGTGATTTCAGAGGGCGTGTAGGCGAAGCGTTCCGCCGACACGCGGATCACTTTGGGCGACGGCGACTGCGCGCGGTTAACTTTCGATTTGGTGATCGTGATGTCTCTTCGCGCAGCCTCAATCGGCGTGCACGGAAACAAAAACATACAGATAACGCCGATTGCTGTTGCGCGCATGACTAAAACCACCATCCAACCCCTACATTGACCTGCCACGGCGCCCGCACCACGCCGCTCTTGTTGCGCTCGCGGACGACATCGAACTTGAACGCGACATCAGGGTCC
>CAYUMA010000168.1:0-6986 GCA_964445675.1 uncultured Pseudomonadales bacterium
AGTCGTTCTACTTTCCGGAAGCGTGTATGACCTACCGCGTCGCGTCCGGGCACATCGTCACGACTACGGGACCGCAGCTCGAGCGGCGCTGGCATATGTGGCGCAGCGGCGCCGGTGGTGGCGGCGTCATCTCCAACGTCGTCGATCAGCTGCGCTACGCCGCGCTGCATGTCGGTGCGATCGCCGCACCTTCGGTATTGCGCAGCGAAACCGTTGCGCGGATGCAGCGCGTGGAGCGCCGCGCCGGCAGCATCTGCGAGTCGATCGGCATCGCGTGGATGCTCGACGATGCGGGAGACGGGCAGCGCCTCGTCAAACACGGCGGCGCGACGAACGGACAGGTGTCGTCGTTCGAGATGATTCCGTCGCAGGGATTCGCGGTCACCGTACTGACGAACTCCGATACCGGACGCGAGACCCGCGGGTCGATCGCGGACCGCGCACAAACGCATTTCCTGGGCTTTGGCAAACCGGAGCCGCGCGGCGTGACCGAACTCGGCGTCGACCTGACTGAATACGCCGGGGCGTATCACGCGACGATGGAACACCTCGTCGTTCGCGTCGAAGGCAAGCACCTGCGCTTGACCGGCGCGCCGCCGCCGCCGTTCGTCGCCAACCGGGATCTCAATCCACTGCCGCTGCCGTCGGCGCTGCTCGCATTCACGGCGCGCGATGAAACCGCCGTGTTGACCGGCCCGCATCGCGGCGAACGCGTCGAGTTCATTCGCGACGCTGCGGGTCGCATCGAGTGGTTGCGGTGGGACGGACGCATTGCGCGGCGCCAGCCCTGAACGGCATCGTCACGCGGTTCCGCTGACGTCGAGCGGGAAGTGATAGCCGGATGCCTGGACGCTGAGTTCGAGTTCGGTAGCCACCGCGGTAACGATGTCAGGACACAGTGCATAGACGTGGATCACGCCGATGCGACCGGGCAGTTCCGGGTTGGCCGCGACGCGCATCACGGATGAGAGCCGGTCCGGCGCGCCGAAGCCGCCGAACACGAGCACCACGTTCTCACCGTGACTCGCAGCGAGCTGCCATCGCGCCGTCGACGTTGAACCGTCGAACGGATTGAAAAAGTTGTGGTACAGCCAACCCTTGTCGCGCGCGATCGCATCGCGGCCGACGTCTTCGTGGAACCCATACATGCGCACGTGCGACGTCGCGTCGAGCAGCGCGATCACACCGTCCAGATCACGTGCGTTGTAACGGGCGACGAATGCCTCGACGACTGCGGCGACCGGCGCAGAGCGTTTGGTCGCCACCGCAGCGTCTGGTTGCGTCAGCCGTGCGCGTCCGCGGCTCAGCGCCGATTTCACGGCGCCCACCGACGTGCCGAGAATGGCCGCCGTTTCGTCGAGCGACAAATCGAACGTGTCTTTCAGAACGATTGCCGCGCGTTCGCGGGCCGGCAAATGCAGCAAGGCGGTCGCGGCCTCGTGCAGTTCGACGGCGCGCTCGGCTTCGGCATCGCTCGTCCGCGACGCCGACTCGATCGGCGTGCGTGCTTCGAGCGATCGATGGCGCCAGCGGTCGATCCAGAGGTTCGTTGCAATCCGAAGCAGGAACGCGCGCGGATTGTCGATGTGATGCATCGTGTTCGCGACGTGCCCGAACGCCGCAAGCAGTGCGTCTTGAACGAGGTCCTCGGCGTCCCAGACGTTGCCGGTGAGGCGCCTGCAGAACGCAAAGAACTGCGGGCGCAGCGGATCGATGTTCGTCAGAAACCGATGCCAGGCGCCGATCAGCGCGCGGCGAACGTCGTCATCGATGCTGCTGTCATCCATATCCATTCTCCTGTCGTGCATCGTATAGACGGACGATAGGCCCAGAAGGATACGCGGCTTGCAGGTGCACAACAGGATCCAGTCATGGATCATGCGCGATCCGGCTGCGGCCGTCCTGCCGTGCGTCCTGCTATGAATGCCGTCAGGCAGTGGTCCTTGGGTCCGCTCGCGCGCCATCGCGACTTCGTGCGCCTGTGGGCGGCTCAGGGTGTCAGCGCATTCGGCAGTCGGATCACGCGCACCGCGTTGCCGGTGATCGCGATCCTGCTCGTCACCGCCGATCCCGTTCAGATCGCGATCTTGAGTTCGCTCGCGGTGGTTCCGGAGGTCTTCGTCGGACTCTTCGCCGGCGGCTTCATCGATCGCAACGCGAAGCGCCCGCTGTTGATCTTCGCCGATGTCGCGCGCGCGTTGCTCGTATTCAGCATTCCGCTCGCGGCGTGGTTCGCCCACCTCGGCATCATGCAGCTCTATATCGTCGCGGCGTGCATCGGTGCGCTGTCCGCGCTGTTCCAACTCGCCGACTCCGCATATCTGCCGGTGTTGATCGGGCGCGAACACCTCGTCGAAGGCAACGCCAAACTCGCAGCGACCGATTCGGTTGCCGAGATCGGCGGCCCGGGGCTCGCGGGTATCTTGATCCAGTTGTTGTCTGCGCCGATGACGATGCTGATCGATGCCGCGTCATACGTCGTTTCTGCAGTGCTGCTCGGCGCAATTCAAAAGCCGGAACCGCACGCGGCGACCAGGCACGACGAAACGTCGCTGCTCGAGGACATTCGTGTCGGTGTCCGCGCGGGGTTCGGGCATCCGGTGATCGGGCCGACGTTTGTCGCGTTCGCGCTCGACGATCTGTTCAACGGGTTCTTCATGGCGCTCTACATGCTGTACGCGTTGCAGACGCTCGCGATCGACGTGGCGACGATCGGCATTGTCATCGGCCTCGGCGGCGTCGGCGCGCTCGCGGGTGCGTTCGTCGCGGCCACGTTGTCGCGACGCCTTGGGCTCGGCCCTGCGCTGATCGTCACGCTCGCGCTCGGCAAACTCTCCGGCATGTTCGTCGCAATGGCGGGCGTGCTGCCGGCCTACGCCGTCGCGCTGCTGTCGGCGAGCCAGCTGTTCGGCGACGGCTGCATGGTCGCGTTTCTGATACTCGCCAACAGCTATCGGCAGTCAGTGTTGCCGCTCGACGTGATCGCGCGCACCAATGGCGTGCTCAAGGTGATGAGCGGTGTGTTGCTGCCGCTCGGCGCGTTGGTTGCCGGCACGTTGGCCAGCGCAACGTCGGTGACGGTTGCGATCTGGGTCGGCATGTTCGGCGGACTCCTCGCGATCATCCCGCTGTTGCGCAGGGCGATCTTCGACCTGCGTTGAGGGTCCGTTATCAGCGAAACAACGACGCCGGTCTGCCGCGCTCGTTCGATGTCCGCGCTTCGCGGATGCATTGCGCGAGCACCGGGATACCGTCTTCGATCATCGCGTCGGGCACGTGACCGAACGCGAGGCGCAGATACGGCACGTCCTCGTTGTCGACCTGAAACGCGCGGCCGCGCGCATAGCGGAAACCGCGTTGATCCGCCAACGACTGCAACCGGTCGCGGTCGACGTCATCGGGTAAGCGCAGCCACAGGAACAGGCCGCCGGCCGGCGCCGACCAGCGGCAGGTCTCGGCGACGTTCGCGGCGAGCGCGCGCGAGAGCAGATCGCGTTTGTGCTGAAACGTCGCGTTCTGTTCATCGCAGTGCGCCCACAATCCGGCGCCTCCGCCAACGGCACAAGACGAGAGATATTCGGCGACGATCGACGCCGCGAGCGTATTGCTGCCGGCGTCGTGGCGCCGGTTCAGCACGCGGCGGAACAACTTGGGCGGCGCCGTGAAGTAACCGAGCCGTACACCCGGCGCGAGAATTTTCGACAACGAACAGATGTAGATCTGCTGCTCGTAATCGTCGAGCGCGTAGAACGCGGGCGGTTTGGCGCCGTCGTAGTGCACGTCGCCATAACAGTTGTCTTCGACGAGGATCACACCGTATTGCTTCGCAAGCGCCAGAATCTCGAGCCGGCGCGCGCGTGGCATCGTCGTGCCGGTCGGATTCTGATAGGTCGCTTCAGTGTAGATGAAGCGCGGCGGCGTGCCTTTACGCGCCAGGTCGGCAAGCGCCTGTTCGAGCGCGTCGGGCCGCATACCATCGGCATCGACCGGCATGCCGAGCATCCGGATGCCGAGATCGCGATACGTCGAGATCGTGCCGGGATACGTGAATTCCTCGGTGATGACGATGTCGTCCTTGCGTTCGATCAATGCGTCGGCGACGAGTGTGACTGCCTGCATCGAGCCGTTGGTCAACGCAATCCGATCGGTCGTCACCGACACGCCCTCGCGTTCGGTCTCGCGGCTTGCCATCAACGTGCGCAGTCCCTCGTGGCCGAGTTCGCCGGGATAGTTGGTGTACTGCGCGAAGTCCCGCTCGATGGCCCGAGTCGCGGCGCGCGAGAATGCGTCGAGTGGGAACGTAGCGGGGTTCGTGCGTCCCACCGCGAAGTCGTAAATCACCGCGTTCTCCCGCTGGCTGTGCGTGAATCATCGTATAGTCCGGCGGCGGAAAGTTCAGCACCGGGGTGAGCGTGATCGATCTCTATACGTGGGCGACGCCGAACGGCCGCAAAGTGTCGATTGCGCCGCGGCTGCGACTCATTTGAAAAGGCCCGGCGGCGGCGCTATGGTGTGACCACATATCAGATATGTGACCCCTAGCTATGAAGACGAGCATGCGAGATTTGAAGGCGCACCTGAGCAAACACGTTCGTGCTGCGGCCACGGGTGAGGAAGTCGAAATCAGCATCCACGGACGTCCGGCCGCGCGCCTGGTCAGCGTTGAGCGGAAATCCGACATCGACGAACTACGGAAGCTTCCAGGAATATCCTGGAACGGCAGGAAGCCCAAGGGGTTGACGGACGGCGGGCGCCTGAAGCACAAGGTGCGGCTAGCCGAGTTGATTACCGAGGATCGGCGTTAGCCGGCGCATTCGTGATCGTGTACTTCGACACGTCGGCGTTGGTAAAGCTGTACGTGAACGAGCCGCATAGCCGCGAAGTTCAGCGACGCACGCGTTCGGCCAGTGCAGTCGCAACCTCGATGGTTGCTTACGCCGAGGCGCGCGCGGCATTTGCACGCGCGCTGCGACAGGACGCGACGACGTCCGCAGCTCACCGTCGCAGGGTTGCCCAACTCAATCGGGACTGGGCCGATCTGCTTCGGGTCGAACTGCACCCGACCGTTGCGCGCAATGCAGGGGAGTTGGCGGAAATTCATCACCTGCGTGGATTCGACGCCATTCATCTAGCTTCGGCGTTGTGGCTTCGTGATCGCAGCGACGAGGAGTGCGAGTTCGTCGCATTCGACGAGCGGCTCTCGGAAGGCGCACGATCGGCCGGGCTCAGGCTTGCTTCGATCGGTCGCGGCTGATTGGGTCGCGTGGAATGCCTGGTGGCAGTACCGAACTCAGATCATTCCAAGTATCTACGAACTATCCGCAGGGGAGCGATTCGGATTTGATGAGGCAACTCGCAGAACCTACCGCTCCCCACTCGGTCGACTCTGGTACGAGAACAGTAAATCCGAGCTGAATCCCGACGCTGTTCGCTACTTTGACGACCTTCAGGCGCAACGGGGCTGAACTCGCAAAGGCGAGCGTCGCAGCCCGTTGGAGTTAGTGGATCGGAATGCGATACAGATTGCGCTGCGTCGACTCTCGCGAGAATGCATACACGCTCGCGGTCGGACCCGGCGCCATGTCGGCGGCTTCAATGATCCTTACACCCGGCAGGTTGGCGATCTCGGCTTCGGTCCGGAAGCCGCCGCTCGGAATGTTCGGGAGCAGACGCGGCGGTTCGAGCGGAATGACGTAGGTCCTTCCTGCAGAGTAAAGAGTCCCGGCCGAACTCGAGAAGGACAGGAACAGAGAGTGACCGTCCGCAGTCCAGCGCAAGCGCGCGTCCCTCCCCCAGACGCGCACGGGCGCGCCCCCTTCGAGGGGATACACGGTCGCACCCTCTCCATCGGCCCATGCCACCAACATCGTCCCGTCCAGCGAAACGCCAAGGAGATCGCCCGGATGGGCAACCGCCTTTCGCAGTTGCGTGCCATCCTCGCGTACCCGGTAGAGAAATCTCTGCGTCCCGTCATTGGACCGGAAGACGATTTCGCCATTGGGTCCGAATACCGGCTGGTGTCCCTCGACGCCGGGAATCTGGATGGGTGGCGCGCTGCGGTCGATCGTAACGAACCAGAGACGGTACTTGCCCGCTGCATCCGCCTTCGTGAGCACGACGCGCCGCCCGTCCTGCGAGACGTCGTATGAACCGCCTCCGCCGGAACTTCCCGATGTTCCGGCGCTCGCGATGCCGCTATAGAAGAGCTCACTGCGCCCGGAGTCGACATCTGCCACCCACAGTTCACTCGGCCCGTCCAAAGCCGAGGCACTTCTGAAGACCTGATAGAAGAGCGTGCTGCCGTCTCGTGTGAACTTGGGATTGAACGCATAGCCCTCGAGCGACAACTGTCGCTCGCCCGATCCGTCGTGCAACACGATCGACCGCTGCCGGAGCGCCACCGCAGTGACGATGGAGCGTCCGTCCGGCGCCACGGCAACGCCTTCTTCTTCCGTCGGCCCGAACGTAATCTGTTGCGGCACACCGTCCGGGAGATGCTGCCGCCAGAGGTGGTAGGCCCCGCCCGCGCTCGAGCTCAGATAGACCGAACCGCTGTCCGGGGACCAGCCACCGAACGTGCAGCCTCCATCCGGGGGACCGACGCGGTGACCCGTCGAACTCCCATCCATCGGCACGAGGCGACACGCCGTCCAGCTGCCCGTGCCATCCATTTCGACAACGAGCACCGACGTGCCATCGGGCGAGGGGTACGAGCGATGACCCATTCCGCGCTCGTGCGCGGGAACATACACATCGCGCGCTCCGGCTCGTGTCTGCTCGGCCGTGACGATTGCCATGTGCAGGCCGCTTTTGATTTCGGAGTAGAGCAGGCGCTCTCGGTCGATCCACACCAACCCCGAGGCATTCGGCAGCCAGCGCCTGGGCTCGCCGCCCAGCACCGGCACCAACCACGTCTCCCAGGCAAACTGCGCGTCGATGGTGGTATAGGCAATCTGCGAGCCGTCCGGGGAAAACACCGGGCTCAT
>CAYUMA010000169.1:0-6839 GCA_964445675.1 uncultured Pseudomonadales bacterium
ATGCGTTGCAACGTCTGGGCGAACTCCTCCAGCGTGTAGCCGAGCACGTATTGCACGAGCAGTTCTTTGTTGATCGCGATCAGCGGGCGGCTGTGATCGAGTTCGAGACATACACCGACCACGACGATGCGCGCATTGCGCGGCGCACCGATGAAGATCTGATCGAGTATCCCCGGCACGCCGATGCATTCGAAAATCACGACGTTGTCGGGACGCCGCAGCTCCGGGAACGCGTACGGCGAACTCTGCTTCGGATCCACCGCCGCATCGGCGCCCTGGCCCAGTGCGAGGCTGCGGCGGCGCGGCGAATAATCGGCCGCGACGATCGGTGCTACGCCGCGTGCTTTCAATGCAGTGATGACGGCGAGTCCGACGGGGCCGCAGCCCAGCACGAGCACTGCTTCGCCGCCCGCGAGTTGCGCCTTGTTGACCGCGTGTACACCCACCGCCATCGGCTCGGTCAACGCCGCGTGGATGGCAGGCGTTCCCGCGGGCACCGGCAGCACGAGCGAGCGCGACAGCACCATGTACTGCGCAAACCCGCCTGGAATTTCCGCTGAATAGCCGACCGCGAGCGGTTTTTGCCGCAGCAGCATCGGCACGCTGCAGACGAGCGTACCGAGGGGCAGGTCGTGTGGCGTCGCGGGTCCGTAGTCGACGATCTCGGCGGCGAATTCGTGCCCGAGCACGACGGGGTCGAACGTCGTCAGCTTGAACGCGCCGCCTGCTTCGCGGCTCGTATTGACGAACGCTTCGGTGTGGCGCGCCGCGTGCAGGTCGGAGCCGCAGATGCCGCACGCGCGGGTTTTTACGAGCACTTCGCCCGCGCGCGGGACAGGGTCGGGAACGGTATCGACCCAGATCGAACCGCGTTGCATGAGGGCTGCGCGCATGATGCCTCCGTTTCGTTCGCTGAGCCGCAATCGTACCCGCTCGCTCAGCGGGGCTTCCTCTTTGTCTTCGGCTTCGCCTTCTTTGTCACCTTCGCCTTCGGTTTGCGCGTGGTCCCAGGCCGCCTCGCGATCGAAATCGCCGCCTGTGCCCACGCCGTGAGCGCATCGCGGTCTTCGAGCACGTCGCCTGGCACTTCGTAGTAACGCTGCACGAGCCGCGTACCTTTTGCGGTTCCGTACTCGAAGGGCTTGGCGCCCAGCGCGACATACCGCCCGCGCGTCGTGTCGTCGACCACGAAGTACAGCGTGTCACGCATGCACATGGCGAACTGGACATCGCCGAGTTTGAAGCCGACGCCGCCGAAGAAGCGCCCATGCGAAACCTCGCCGAGCTCGGCGAGCTGGCCGTGCACGAACTGTGCGAATTCACTGATGTTGGTCATCGAGCCGACGCCGCGCGTCCAAGTGTGCTGCTTGCATGAGATACGCTCTCGTTCGCGTTGCGGGAGACGGCATGTTATGCCCTCCCGGGGATATTTGAGTCACAACCCCAACGCCTCAATTAAGGGGAACAGCTCACGTCGATCGAAGCAATCCGCCGAACCACAGCCGCAGGCCCGACTCGCACCACCCACCCTTGTTAACCAGACCCTGCCGAATCCGCCGCAGCACGCAAAGCCGCCTCCACTGCCGCCGCCACGGCCAACGTATGCCGATCGCTCATCGCGACGCCGCACACCGACAAACCGACCGGCGCCGTTCCCGGCGACTGACACGGCAACGACACCGCGCAGCCGTCGAGAAAATTGATCAGCCCGACGTTGCGCAGGATGCGGGTGTTCCAACGAAAGTAATCGTCGTCGGTGGCGGTGGCTTCGGCGATCGTCGGCGCGGTGCACGGCACCGTCGGCATCAGCATCGCGTCGAACGGCGCGGCGATCGATTCGATTTCGCGAATGAATGCGTCGCGTAGTCGCCCGAGCTCGACATAGTCGGCCGCGCTGAGGCTGCCCCCCAACGCGATACGTTTGCCGACGCGCGGGTCGTACTCGTCGAGCCGGTCGAGCCGACTCTTGTGGATCGTATACGCCTCCGCGCCGGCGAATCCGCCGGCGCGGAAGTAGTCGGCCTGGCGATCGAACGCGGGCATCGGCACAGCGACAATGAGCGCGCCGGCGTCGCGCAATTTCGCGAGTGCCGCGTCGAATGCGGCCGCGACGGCCGGCTCGAGATCGTCGAGCACGCTCGAGCGCGGCAACAGCAGCCGCAAGCCGCGTGCGGTGAACGTTGTCAGCGCTGGTTGCGTCTCCGCTGCGAGCACCGCATCGAACGCGGCGCAGCTCGCGACCGACTTCGCGATCGGACCGACCGAGTCGAGCGTGTACGACAACGGAAACGCGCCGTCGCGCGGCACGCGCCGCGCCGTTGGTTTGAACCCGGTGACGCCGCACAACGCGGCCGGCACGCGCACCGATCCGCGCGTGTCGCTGCCGAGGGACATTACGCACATCTCGTCGGCGACAGCGACCGCCGCACCGGATGACGAACCGCCGGGGATGCGACCGCTGGCGCGATCGAATGGATTCTTCGGCGTGCCGTAGTGTGGATTCGCGCCGACGACGCCAAACGCGAACTCGACCATATTCGTGCGGCCGATGATCACCGCACCGGCCGCACGCAATCGCGCCACTGCAACCGCGTCGTGTTGCGCGGGCGCGACGGCCGACAAAATCTTCGATCCGGCGCGCGTCACATCGCCGCCGACGTCGAACAGATCCTTGACGCTGACCGGCAGGCCGTCGATTGGGGATCGCACGATGCCCGCGCGCCGCAACCGATCGGAGTGATCCGCCTCAGCGCGCGCCGTATCGGCGTACACCTTCGTGAATACACGCGCCCCTTCGCCGGCTGGGTCAGCGATTCGCGCCAGCGCCAGTTCGACGCGTTCGCGACTGGTCATGTCATGCATTGCGTTCCTTGTGGGAGCGATCTCCAGATCGCGATTCCCCTGTCACGCCGATACGACCATCGCGGTCTGGAGACCGCTCCTACAAGCGATTCCCGTCGTCACCCCGTGTTGCGTAACCCGCTCGAAATCCCAGCCATCGTCACTTTCAATGCGCGCGCCGTCGCGTCGTCCGGCTGTTGACGATAACGCGCGAGCAGTTCCGCCTGCAGCAGATGCAATGGGTCGAGATAGGTGTTGCGCACCGACAACGACGCGCGCAACGCGGGATCGTTTTGCAGCAACTGCGTCGAGCTGTGTAGTTTCAACAACGCCGCCGACAGTACGTCGGCGCGTTCGCCGAGCGCTTTCACCGCCTGTTGCTGCGCAGGATTCGTCAAGCGGCGCGCGTAGTACTGCGCCAGATCCGGATCGGTTTTTGCGAGCACCATTTCGAGCATGTCGAGCTGCATCTTGAAAAACGGCCAACGCGACATATCGTGCAACACCGGATCCCGCGCGCGTTTGCTGGATTCCTCGAGCGCGACATCGGTACCGAGCCACGCCGGCAACATCAGCCGGATCTGTGTCCACGCGAACACCCACGGAATTGCGCGCAAGCTGCTGATGTCCGCGGTATCGCGCCGCCGCGACGGACGGCTGCCGAGTGCGAGGATGCCGAGTTCACGTTCCGGCGTCAGCGCACGGAACAGCGGCACGAATTCAGGATCCTCGCGCACGACGCGCCGATACGCGTGCAATGCGAGCTGGGCAAGCTCGGTCATCCGCGCGCGCCACGCAGCCGTCGGTACCGGCGGCGGATGCAGCGTCGCCTCCAGCACCGCGCTGACGTAACGGATCAACGTTTCGGTTGCGAGCCCCGGATTGCCGAGCTTGAAGCGGATCACTTCGCCTTGTTCGGTGACGCGCAAGCTGCCGCGCAACGAGCCCGGTGGCTGCGACAGGATCGCTTGATGCGCCGGACCGCCGCCGCGACCCACCGCGCCGCCGCGACCGTGAAACAAGCGCAGCCGCACACCGTGGCGCTGTGCAACCTCGACGAGTTGTTCCTGCGCGCGGTACTGCGCCCACGCTGCCGCCAATTGGCCGGCGTCTTTCGCCGAGTCGGAATAACCGATCATGATCTGCAGCTCTGCGCCGACGTGGTGCCGGTACCAGGGAATGCCGAGTAGCGCATCGACCGTCGCCGCACCGGCGTCGAGGTCGGCGAGCGTCTCGAACAGCGGCACGACGGGCAGGTTGCGTTCGAGCCCTTGCGATCGCAGCAGCAGCATCACCGCGAGCACGTCGCTCGGCGCCGCCGCCATCGAGATCACGTATTGCGCGACGCCGTCGCCAAGCGGTGACGCGATCACTCTGCACGTGTCGAGCACCTCGATGCTTTCGTTGGACGCGGGCCAGCTCTTTGGAAACAGCGGTCGGCGGCCGACGAGCTCCGCGAGCAGAAAACGCTGGCGCTCGGCTTCGGGCCATTCGGCGTAACCGCGGCCGTCGTGCAGGATGCCGAGGTAACGCGTGATCTCGTCGAGCACCGCGCTGTGGCGATCGGCGCTCTGGCGGACGTCGAGCCGAACCAGCGTAGTGCCGAATGCAGCGACGCGGCGCAGCGTGTCGAGCAGCGGGCCGTCGGCGATGAGCCCCATGCCGCATTGGTGCAACGACGTGTGGCACAGCGCCAGCGGTGCGTGCAGGTCGGCGGCGTCGAAATAGACCGCGTCCGGTTCCGCCGGCGGCTCCGAACCGAGCCCTTCTGCCCAATCGCGCGTGCGCCGCAGACGTTCGCGCACCTCCTTCAACACCGCGCGATACGGCTCGTGCGTTGCGCCCACGCGTTCTCGGAGCGTCGCGTTCGCGCGCGTCATCGACAGCGAGCCTTGCAACGCATCGACGTCGCGCAGGTACAAATCCGCCGCCATCCAGCGCGCCAGCATCAGCACTTCCCGCGTCACCGTCGCGGTGACGTTGGGGTTGCCGTCGCGGTCGCCGCCCATCCACGTCGCAAAGCGGATCGGCGTTGCGGCTGCGTCCAGCGGCGGCCTGCCGGCTCGCGCGAGGCTTGCATCGAACGCGCGCAAGAACCGCGGCAGTGCGTCCCACAACGAATTCTCGATCACCGCGAAGCCCCACTTCGCTTCGTCCTGCGGCGTCGGGCGTTCTTGCCGCACCTCGTCGCTGTGCCACGCCTCGGCGATCAGGCGTTCGAGCGTCGGCACGTCGATCGGCCGTTGCGCGAGCGTTCGGCCGATCGCTTCGTACTTCATCACCAGCGTGCGCCTGAGCACTTCCGTTGGGTGTGCGGTCAGCACGAGCTCGATCTCGAGCGCGGCAATCGCGGCGTCGAGGCCGGGATCTTCCGGCAAGTCGACCGTGAGCGCGGCCTGATCGGCGACCTGGTGTTGTTGCTCCGCGATATTGGCCAGATTCAGAAATTGATTGAACGCGCGCGCGACGTCGGTGATCGCGTCGGCGGGAATCGATTCGAGCAGAGCGCTGAGTGCGTCCCACTCTCCACTGGAGCTCGCGCCGGCGCCCGCGCGCGCGGCTTTCGCGAGCGCGCGGATGCGCTCGATGCGCTCGACGAACGCCGCACCGCGATCCTGCGCGATGACGCGGCCGAGGATCTCGCCGAGCAATCGCACGTCGTCGCGCAGCGCTTTATCCAAGTGCCAAGCTTCGGACATCAGGCGATAATGCCCGGCATGTCGATCTTGTACCAGGTCCGCCGCACCGGTCGGCGCAGTAAGAACATCTCCGTCCGGGTGGACCGCGACGGCGTCGTGCGCGTCGGCGCGCCGACCTGGGCGAGCGTGAAGGAAATCAATCGCGTGGTGCAGATGCACGCGCAATGGATCGCGGAGCGCATCGAAGAAGCGCGCGAGATCGCGCCGTGTTACGAAGACGGCGCGTCGCACTTTTACCTGGGAAAACGTTATCCGCTGGCGCTACGGCCGCCGATGGATAAGGACAGCGTCAGCTTCAATGGGCAGCGTCTCCTCGTCGCGGCCGTCGAGCCGACGGCAGCGCGCGTGCGTGATCTGTTGCGCCGCTGGTACCGCGCGCAGGCGACCGACGTGCTGACGCACCGCATCGCGCGCTTCGCCGATCTGCCTTGGTTGCGCGCAACACCGAACTGGCGGCTGCGCCGCATGCGTTCGCAGTGGGGCAGCTGCATGGACTCGGGCGACATCACGTTGAACACGCAGCTCGTCAAAGCGCCGCTGTCGTTGATCGACTACGTGATCGTGCACGAGTTCGCGCACCTCAAGCACCACGACCACGGACCCGGCTTCGAGCGGCTGATGGACCGGCACATGCCGGATTGGCGCGTGCGCCGGCGCGACTTGAACACACTCGGGCCGGAGATTCTGGCGGATTGAGTCAAGATGCGTTCAAGGTGCCCGCGCGGATGGACTCGACATAGGCGACGAAGTCTGTCGGAAGGACCTTGCTCACGCTTTCGTCCCAGACGATTTGAACGTCGGCGTTTTGGAGCTGATTGCGCACCAGGTGGCCGACTACGCCGTGTCCCGCGTATCGCCAATCTGCCATTACCCCACCCCAAAGAATGAAGTGGTGTCGGATCCAGCGCACCGCCTCCTCGTCGGTCAGTTGATAGCGCTCCTTGAGGGCCTTGGTCGCAGGTGATGCGCCGTCGACATTCCAGATTTTTGCCTGTATCGAAGCCAAGTAAGGTGTGCCAAGGAAGTCGCCATTGATCGACTGTTGGCGCTGAAACGCCATGTTGCGCAGGTTAATCGCAGTGCCATCGCGAACCTGAATGACCAGATACGCCAAAGTGACGACCACTGCGATAACACCCAACACTTGGCCAACCGCCGCAATTGCGTCCCAATTCATCGCCAACCCTCCTGTTTGTGTTGGTATAGGGTAGAGCGGTCGGGACGGTCCGTGAATCAACCGCCCTCGCTGGGACCCTGCCGGTAGAAAGCCGCGAGCTGCGCATACACGTCCGGATACTT
>CAYUMA010000170.1:0-3481 GCA_964445675.1 uncultured Pseudomonadales bacterium
TCATTCGAATCGTGCTTTCCTCGCGCTAGCGGAGGAAGTCGAGCAGGCTTTGGGACTGGAACTGGGCGGCGGCCTTCGGTGCCTCGCGACAGAAGCCGAATACGCGTTCGAATTTCTCCGCGTCCGAGCAATCGGACTGCAGCGTCGCGAGGCGCGTCGCGAAATCCGCCGCGGGCGGTTTCTCGCGGACCGCATAACCAAGTTCACAAAGGCGCTTCGTAAAAACCGCGGCGTGTTCGCACTCGCGGATTGCCACCGTCTGCAACGTGAGCGCGAGTTCAGGATCCTGCGTGGTCGCAGCCCATGCGTCGTATAGCGCGTGGCCGCGCGCCTCGTTGACGACGATCGCATTCAGTAGGCCGAGATAACTGGGTTTGTCCGACATGGCGTGTCTCTGTGGCGAGGCAACCATGTTAGCGGCGCCGATCGTCGCCGCAAGCCCGACTGGAGACGGTTTGGCGCGTGACGCGGTGCGTGGTTTGCAATGGCCGGAGCACGCCGCTAACGTGACGACGACTTGTTTTTGCCTAGGCATGGTGCGTGGTGGAAGGTCTTCGATTCGATGACGTGGGTCTGCCGCCGGAAGCGGCGGCGTTGCGCGCCGACGTGCGGGAATTTCTGCGGGGGCACCAGCCGCGCGACGTGCTGCCGGACTCCGACTTCAACCACGGTCACGACGCGCAATTTTCGGCGGCACTTGGGAGCCGCGGCTGGATCGGCATGACTTGGCCGCGGCGCTACGGCGGCGGCGAGCGCAGCTTCTTCGAGCGCTATGTCGTCACCGAAGAGTTGCTCGCGGCCGGTGCGCCGGTCAGCGCGCACTGGATCGCCGACCGCCAGAGTGGACCGCTGTTGCTGCGCTACGGCACCGACGCGCAGCGCGAGCGGTTCCTGCCGCCGATCACGCGCGGCGAGAGTTTTTTTTCGATCGGCATGAGCGAGCCGGACTCCGGTTCGGATCTGGCGTCGGTACGCACCAGCGCGCGCGCGTTGGGAGACGCCTATGTCGTCAATGGCACGAAGGTGTGGACGACGGATGCACATCGCAATCACTTCATCATTGCGCTCGTACGCACCGGCGCACCCGGCG
Source organism: uncultured Pseudomonadales bacterium (assembly GCA_964445675.1). GTDB lineage: Bacteria > Pseudomonadota > Gammaproteobacteria > Pseudomonadales > Azotimanducaceae > DATJGR01. Next base: position 1,091 of record CAYUMA010000170.1, read on the forward strand.
AATCCCGCCACGAGGGACTGACGCAACTGATCATCGATCTGCACGTCGAGGGCGTGCAGGTACGCCCGATCAAAAACATGGCCGGCGATGCCGATTTCAACGAGGTCGTATTCACGGACTGTTTTGTGCCGGCGGATCAGGTGGTCGGCCGGCCCGGCAACGGCTGGGAGCAGGTCACGAGCGAGCTGTCGTACGAACGCAGCGGCCCTGAACGATTCCTGTCGGCATTTCGTGTGCTCGTCGAGCTCGTTCGTCTCGCGGGGGCCGCGCCGAGTGATCACCTCGCAGCCGTCATCGGTCGGTTCGCGGGCAACTTGATGACGCTGCGGCAGATGTCGATCTCGGTCGCCGGCATGCTGCAAGCCGGCGCGAATCCGGCGGTCGAGGCGGCGCTCGTCAAGGCGCTCGGCAACGACTTCGAAAAGGAATTGCCGGAACTCGCGCGCCTCGCCGCACCGCACGCGGCGGACGATCACCGCTTTCGCGCAACACTCGCGCAGACGCTGCTGCACGCGCCGGCCTTCACGATTCGCGGCGGCACGCGCGAGATCCTGCGCGGCGTGATCGCGCGCGGGCTTGGTTTGCGCTAGCACAGACGGGGAACGGACGGTGCCAGGCGTCGCAAAGCGTGCAGACGGTGCCAGGCGTCGCAAAGCGTGCAGACGGTGCCAGGCGTTGCAGAACGGGCAGAACGGTGCCAGGCGTTGCATCTGGCCAGGCGTTGCATCTGGCCAGGCGTTGCATCTGGCTGTGACAGGCCATGAGTAGGACCCCAATGGACACGACCCAACTGATCCTCGACACAGCGCAGAAGATGTTCCGCGATCACTGCGACAAGACGCTGCTCGATCGCGCGGAGCAGGGTCACTATCCGACCCACTTGTGGGACCTGATCGCTGTGAATGAGCTGCCGCACCTGGCGACGGCGTCTGGCGGCGGCACGCTGGCCGACGCGCTGCGCCTGCTGCGGGTTGCGGGCCGCCACGCGGTGCCATTGCCGCTGGCGGAAATGTTGATCGCGAATCATCTGCTCGATGCCGCCGGCTGCGACGTATCCGCCGGTCGCATCAGCCTCGGCATCGCCGATTCATTGAGCGCCGAAGGCGCGGAGGTCAACGTCGAGTTGACCGCCGTGCCGTGGGCGCGGGCGATGGAACGCATCTGCTACGTGATCGGCGATCCGCTCGAGATCGTCGTGCTCGATGTTGCGGAGTGCGAGATCTTCGAACACGCCAACATCGCCGGTGAGGCGCGCGACGGCGTGAAGTTCTTCGGAGTTCCGCCGTATTCCGGCACGTCGACATCGATGGATGTGACGCGGGTATTCGAACTGATGGCGCTCGCGCGCGCGGCACAGATGTCGGGCGCGCTCGAACGCGTCCTGGAATTGACGATCGAGTATGCGAAGCAGCGCAAGCAGTTTGGTCGGCCGATCGGGGGCTTTCAGGCGATCCAGCACAATCTGGCGGTGCTCGCCGGACAGGTCGCCGCGGCGTTGCGCGCAACCGATGCCGCGATCGCCGCGCTCGATACAGAGCACTTCGCGGTGCAGGTCGCGGTCGCCAAGGCGCGCGTTGGCGAGGCGGCAGGAATTGCGTCCGAGATTGCGCATCAGGTGCATGGCGCGATGGGCATCACGTACGAACATCAGCTGCACCATTTCACACGCCGACTGCTCGCGTGGCGCGACGAATACGGGCGCGAGACATACTGGCAGACGCGCATCGGCCGCCAGATCGCCGCCGGCGGCGCCGACGCCGTGTGGGATTTCATCGTTGGCGCGTGACGGCGCGCGAATTGCCCGCACGCGAAGGTCCGCGGCACGCGATTTGCTACCAGCTAGGCGAGACGATTGATCAAAGGATGACGAACATGGCATCGCCTGGCTCGGTCACCGAATTGCCGGCTCTCGCCGCCCCCGATCGGGCTTCCGAACGCGCTGAAACGGTGCGCGACATTGCGCCGCGGACCAAGAACGTGCAGCCCGACAGGAACCTGCAGACGCAATTGCACGGCGACGTCTACCTCTTCATCTACCGGATCCGCCACGCGTACGACGCGTACGCGTGGGTCGACAACATTCGTTACTGCACGGTGCTCGCGCTCGGCAAGCGTTTCGCCGACGCCGAGCGGATCGCGATCAACTGCGTGCACCAGCACGGCTGGCGCATCCTGAAAACCGATACGGCAACCCCGTTCGCGCTCGACCGTTTCACCGAAGGCGGCACGGACGAGGCCCACATCGCGAACCTCTGGGAATACGGCGTGTCCTTCAAGCTCAACCGTTAAGCGCGGTGCCAGGCGTTGCATTCGTTGCAGATAGTGCCGGGTGTCGCGGCTGCAAGAAAACCTGGGGCCACCATCCGCAACGAACGCAACGCCTGGCACCCA
>CAYUMA010000171.1:0-3232 GCA_964445675.1 uncultured Pseudomonadales bacterium
CGGTTTCGAACACGAACCCGACCGCCGCGGCTTCTACGAAGTGTCACGCGCGGAGCGGCTCGCGTTGTGGGACAAGTTGTACGCCGAGCCCGGCTTCGGCATCTGGCTCGCCAATTTCCGCGAGATCTTCGTCGACGAAACCGCGAACGCCGAGTTCTCGCAATACATCGCCGACCGGATTCGCGCGCGCGTGAAGGATCCGGCGGTCGCCGAGAAGCTGATTCCGAAAGATCACGGCTTCGGCATCCAGCGCGTGCCGATGGAGACGTTCTACTACGAGGCGTACAACAAGCCGAACGTGCACCTCGTCGACATTCAGGAAACGCCGATCGAGCGCATCACGCCGACGGGCATTCGCACGTCGGCGCGCGACTACAACTTCGACATCATCGTCTACGCGACCGGCTTCGACGCGATCACCGGGTCGTACGACCACATCGACATCGAAGGTGTCGGCGGTCAGAAGTTGCGCGACAAATGGGCCGATGGTCCGCTCACGTATCTCGGTATGCAGATCAACGGCTTCCCGAATCTGATCACGATTGCCGGTCCACAAAGCGGGTCCGCGTCGACGAACTATCCGCGCGGCATCGAGGTCGGCGTCGAGTGGGTGACCGGGTTGCTGACGTACGCGCGCGAACGCGGCTACACGCGGATAGAAGCCACACCCGAGGCCGAACAACAGTGGAGCGACCACGTCGCAAAGATGTACGCCACGATGCTGATGCGTAAAGCGAAGGGCTGGTTCACCGGCTACAACTCCAATGTCCCTGGCCACGAACAGGGTCGCATCCGGTACTTCGTCTACAACGGCGGCGCGCCGAAGTTTCGCGCGACGATCACCGATGTTGCCGAGCAGGGTTACACGGGCATCGTGTTCAACCGGCGCGCCGGATGGAACGACGGGGCGTTGACGTCTGCAGCCGCAACGGAGTCGATCAAGTAACGCTCAAGACAGCGGACTCAATTCGAGTCGACGTCGTGTCCGTGCCGGTGATGCAGGTCCGGCCAGTGGGGATGGGAGTGCTGCATCGGCTCGTGCCGATGCCGGTGCGAGTGTCGTGTCGAACGCGGCAACCCGGGGTGTGCGTGGTCGTGATGGCCGTCGTCGTGCCGGTGGGCGTGCTCGTGCTCGAGCAGCTGATGCACGTGGGCATGGGCGTGGTGTTCGAGCGCAAAAAATGCGATCGCAGCGATGAATAGCGCGCCCGACAACAGATGCGTCGCCGTGATCGATTCGTCGAGCAGCAGCACGGCCAACAACACGCCGAAAAACGGCGCACTCGCAAAAACGATCTGCGCGCGCGTCGCACCCAGCGCCTGGGCGGATGAAATGTAGAGGGTGATGCTCGCACCATAGGCGAAGACGCCAACGAGCAGTGCCGCCGACATGGTGTACCCGTTAGCGGCAAGCGGTTGCAGCACGACGCCGATCGACAGATTCGTGAAACCCGCCACCAGCCCCTTCCAGAATGTGCTCTGGCTCGGCGTGATGCCGTCGATGAGCGCCGTCAGGTGGTTGTCGAGTCCCCAGCACAGGCAGGCCGCAAGAACAAAACACGCCGCTAGCACGCCGGCGATTCCACCTTCGAACGCGAGGATCGCGGAGCCGACAAAGGCGGTGGCGACGCCGGCCCAACCGAGCCGACCTAGCTGTTCGCGAAAAAAAAGCACGCCGAGCAGCGCAGTTGCTGCGAGTTCGAAGTTGAGCCACAACGATACCGATGCGGCTTCGGCCGAGCGCAAGCCAAGCAGTAGAAACACGGGGCCTGCGATGCCGCCCGAGACTACCGCGCCGAACAAACGGTAACGATTGATCGGATCTGCACGTGCCGGCAGCCTCAGCCGTCCCCCTCGCCAGGCCGTTGGGGCGACACCGAGCGCTGCACCCAGATACAGCAGCCCGGCGAGTTGGAAAGGGGTGAAGTCGTCGAGCAGCAACTTGCTGAGCGGCGTTGCTGCGCCGAACAGGGCTGCCGAAAGAAGGGCGATTCCGATCGGCGCCAGTGCGCCCGTCCGCAGGGTCCTCAAGTGCTGTTCGGAGTTGAGTCCCCGCTCCCAATCGTCTCGGCCACACGCGTCGTGCGCTCCACGAGCTCATCGATCGACAGCTCGCCGAAGCCGGCGAGTCCGAGCGCGACGCGGCCCTGCCACGGCGCGGTCCACTGTCGTGGAATCGAGCCGCCTTGAATGCCCCACAGTCCGCCGACGGTCGCGCCGTTGCAATCCGTATCGAGCCCCGCGGCTACTGCCTCGCCGATCGCTGCACCAAAATCGTGGAGGTGCGAGTACAGCGCCCACACGACGAGCGCGAGGTTGTTCAGCGTATGCACGGGGGACATCCCTTCGTAGCGCGCGCGGATCTTCGCGCCGCCGGCCGCGTCTCCGGCGAGACTCGCGCCCAGGCGCACGGCGTCCGCGGCATCGGAGTCGCGCGGAATTTCGGCGAGTGCCTGCGCGAGTGCATCGGCGGCCGAGTTCTCCGCGAGCGCGGCGCCGAGTGCTGCGACGAACATCGCGCCGTACACGCCATCGCCGCGATGCGACAGTGCCGCGTCCCGCCGCGCGAGCGCGGCCGCGAGCGCCGGTCGACCGGGGGTTACCCAGCCGTAGACGTCGGCGCGAATCTGCGCCCCAATCCAGTCGTTGTACGGGTTGTCGGAACACGCGACGAGATCGAAGCCGGGCTCCGCGCCGTGCGCGAATCGCTCATGCGCGCGATCGAGCAGTACGCGGTATGCGACGCGCTCCGCCGTGAAGGTCGCGCCGGCCGGCAACAGCGTCAACCACGCGCGTGCGACATCGGCGGTCGTGAGGGCAGCGCCGTGGCGCTCGAGCAACAGCAACGCGAGCGCGCTGTAGTTGATGTCGTCGTCCGGTTCGCTGCGCGTGATGTGGTCGCGGCAACATTCGCGCTGCACGCCGGCGCCTGCGCGGTAGCCGATGTAATCGCGCAACGGCCACGAATCGACGCTCCTCAGGTAATCCGTCAGCGCCGCGTGCCCAGCGCGCATCGACAGGATCTCCACCGACTTGCCGAGCTGGCAGCCGCTGATGCGGCCTTCCCAGGCATTGCGGATGCGTTCGGCGAGCGGCTGCGGCATAGCTGACGTTCAGGCCAACGCCTTGTACAGCGCGCGCAGCAGCGTGTGCGCGCGGTCGTCGCCGACGGTGCCTTGGCCCATCCGATTCATGACGTAGGCGAGCGTGAAGCCGGCGTCGACGTCGTTGA
>CAYUMA010000172.1:0-1704 GCA_964445675.1 uncultured Pseudomonadales bacterium
GAGCAAATGGGTGACCGCGTGGGCGGTCATGACGCTGGTCGAATCCGGCAAGGTCGACCTCGATGCGCCGGTGTCGGGTTATCTGACGCGCTGGCAGCTGCCGCCGAGCGAGTTCGACAACGACGGCGTGACGGTGCGGCGGTTGCTCAGTCACACCGCCGGGCTGACCGACGGACTGGGTTTTGCGGGGTTTGCGCCCGGCGTAGAACTACCGAGTCTCGAAGAAAATCTGGACCATCCCGATGCGTCGCCGGGTCACAGCGGAGTGATTCGCGTCGGTACCGAGCCTGGGTCGCAATGGCAATACTCGGGCGGCGGTTATCTGATTCTGCAACTGCTGATCGAAGAGGTGACCGGCGAGCCGTTCGAGGACTATCTGCAGCGCGCCCTATTCCGTCCGTTGGGGATGGAGCGGTCCGCGTTTACCGTCGATGCGTCGACACCGGACGTCGCTCCGCTCTACGACACGAACGGCAAACCTGCGATTCACTATCGCTTCAGAGCGAAATCCGCCGCATCGCTGTACACGAACGTGACGGACATGACGCGCTTCGTGCAAGCGCACTTCGAAGGGGCGGCGGGCGAGCCCGTCGGACGCGGCGTGCTGAAACCCGCGACGCTGCAGCTGATGCGGCAGCCCCACGCGGCGCTGTACGGCGCCGATATCTGGGGATTGGGCGTCATTCTGTTCGCGCCGGTCGACGACGATTTCATCGTCGGTCACGACGGCAGGAACGATCCGGCGATCAATACGGCAGTTCGGTTCAATCCGGCCAACGGCGACGGCATCGTGGTACTCGAGACAGGTGACACGACGCTCGCGAGTACGCTCGCAGGTGAGTGGGTCTTCTGGCAGACCGGCACGCTGGATCAGTTCATGCTGCTGATCGGCGCGCGCCAGCTCGTGTCGATGATCGCTGCGGGTTCTGCCGTGATCGTTCTTGTCGGTTTGTTTGTGGGCTGGCGCGTGGGTCGCCGTCGATAGATCCCGCGATCGCGGAGGCTAGATGTGGGAGCGGTCTCCAGACCGCGATGGATTCGGCCATCGCGATCAGGAGATCGCTCCCACAAACGGTTGCAGATTCGGATAGCCCGTCGTCTCCCAGCCGCCGTCGACGAACAGATTCGAGCCGGAGATATAGCCGGCGTCGTCACTCGCGAGAAATAGTGCGGCCGCTGCCATGTCTTCGGGCGTGCCCCAACGCTTCATCGGAATGCGCTCCATGTAGGCGCCTTCGACCCCGGCGATGTTGCGCATCGGTGCGGTCAGCGGGGTGTCGGTGAGTCCCGGCGACACGGTGTTGACGCGGATTTTTTTCGCCGCGAGTTCGAGCGCTGCGTTGCGCGACAACATTTCAACGCCTGCTTTCGCGCAGCAGTACGCGACGCCGCCATACATCGGCACGTGCGAGTTCAGCGACGCGATGTTGACGATCGCGCCGCCGCCGTGCGCGATCATCGCGCGTGCCTCGTGCTTCACCGACAGGAACACACCTTTCAGACAGATGTCGACGACCCGATCCCAGTCGGCTTCGGTCAGATCGACGATTTCGCCGAAACCGCCGAGGCCCGCTGCGTTGAACGCGACATCGAGGCTGCCGAAGCGCTGCGTTGCGGTGCGCACCATCGCTTCGACCTGCGCCTCGACGCGCACGTCGACGGTCGCGCACGCGATCGCGTCGCCGAGTTCGGCACGCGTCGTTT
>CAYUMA010000173.1:0-4404 GCA_964445675.1 uncultured Pseudomonadales bacterium
TTGATGGATCTGGATGAGCAGATGGAAGTGACCGACGCCGTGGTTTGGGGCGCTTTGTCCGGCGTGCTCGAGAGCGCGTCCGCGCGTTATGCACCTGAGCAGATCCTGGTCGGGCGCGTCAGTCGCGGCGCGGCAAATTCCTGGGTCGGGGAATGGCAGCTGTGGGCGCACGCCGATAAGCAGCGCTTCACGATCGAATCGGCGAGTGCCGCCGCGGCGGGTTCCGCGGTCGCCGACCGCCTCATCGATTCGCTGGTCGCGCGTTACGTCGTCGACAGCGGCGCGCAGCAACGTCTCCAGGTACGCGTCGATGGCATCGCGGGGATCGCCGACTACGGCGCGTTGCTTGCGTACCTGGGTGGTCTCGAGTTCATCGACTCGGTCGAGGTCGACGAGGTCAGTCCCGGTGTTGTGCTGTTGTCGTTCGCGACGCGTTCGCCGTGGGATCGGTTGCGCGACCTGCTGTCGCTCGATGGTCGCCTTACCAGTGTGGATCAGGCGGATCCGAATCAGCGCGTGTTGTTGTGGCACGGCGCCGCACGCAGATGACGAGCACGGTGTTGCGACAGATCCCCAACCTGATCACTGTGGCGCGCGTCTTGTTGGTGATACCGACGGCGTGGTGCCTCGTGGCGGCGCAATACGACAAGGCGCTCGCGTTGATGGCGGTTGCGGGCGCATCGGACGCGGTCGACGGCTGGCTCGCACGGCACTTCAACTGGGTCAGCCGGTTCGGTACTGCGCTCGATCCGCTCGCAGACAAACTTCTGGTCGGCGTGTTGTTCATCGTGTTGACGGTTGAAGGCGCGCTGCCGCTGTGGGTTGCAGGTATCGCGATCGGCCGCGACCTCGTGATTCTCGGCGGTGCGGGTGCTTACCGCGCACTGTTCAAACACATCGAATTCGCGCCGACGTTGTTGAGCAAGGCGAACACGGCGGTGCAGTTCAGCGTGTTGTTGTTGTTGCTGCTAGGGCTTTGCGATTTCGCCTACCTCAGCGAAATCGCGCGAACCATTACAGATCCGTATGGATTCTGGGTTGTTGCAGCGCTTGCAATTGCTTCGGGCGCCGATTACGTGATCACGTGGAGCCGCCGAGCGTTGACGGAACACAAGGCGTTACCGTGAACGAGGAGCGCTCGCGCCAGCTCGCGCTGAAGTTTTCGCTGGAACGCCGCTGCACGCTGGCGAACTTCGAGGCGGGGCAGAATGCGGAGCTGGTCGCGGCGCTGGGCCAGTGCGGCCGCGCGCGTCGCTTCAGCGCGTGGTGGCTCGTCGGTGACGCGGGTTGTGGTAAATCGCATCTGCTGCAGGGTGCCTGCCACGCGGCGGTTGCCGCGGGACGCGCGGCCGCGTACCTGCCGAAGCAGGTCATGGACGGCGGCCCGGGCGCGTTGGACGGACTCGCGCGATTTGGCGTGGTCGCGATCGACGATCTCGAAGATTGGGTCTCGCACCGGCCGTGGGAAGAAGCGCTGCTGGGTCTGTATCAGGAACTATTCAAGCACGGCGGCAGCCTGTTGCTGGCGTCCGCGCAAGGGCCCCTCGACCTCGCCGTTGGCTTGCCCGATCTCGCGTCTCGGCTGCGCGCCGCGCAGGTTTTCGGAATTCGAGCGCTCGATGATGCCGATCGTGCGCGAGCGATCGAACGTCTCGCGGCGCAGCGCGGACTCGAACTGAGTCCCGACGTCGCCAATTTCATCCTCCGGCGCGCGCCGCGGCGGATGGATCGGTTGATCGCGACGTTCGATGCACTGGATCGCGGCGCCCTCGCGCAGCAACGCCGCCTGACGATACCGCTGGCGAAGGAAGTGCTCGGCTTGTGACCGCGCCGCGCCACTTGCTGTTCACCGGCGGTGGGTCGGCGGGTCACGTCATACCCAGTCTGCCGTTGATCGAACATTTCGCTGCGCAGGGATCGACGATCAGCTATGTCGGTTCGAAGGACGGCCCGGAGGGCGGACTCGTCGCGCCACTGCGCGTGTCTTTTTTTGCGATCCGCTCGGGAAAACTGCGGCGTTACTGGTCCTGGCGCAACGTCGCCGACGTGTGGTGGATCGTCGTCGGAATCTGCCAGGCGTTTGCACTCATCCGCCGCCTGCGGCCATCGATCGTATTTTCGAAGGGCGGGTACGTGGCTTTCCCGGTCGTCGTCGGTGCGTGGCTCTGGCGCGTCCCGATCGTCGCGCACGAGTCGGATCTGACGCCCGGACTCGCGAACCGGCTCTCACTGCCGTTTGTCGATGCGGTGTGTACGAACTTTGCCTCGACGACGTTCCGGCTGCGCAATGGCGCAGTCATTCACACCGGCACGCCGTTGCGCGCAGACCTGTTACACGGTGACGCGCAACGTGGTCGCGCGCTCGTCGGCGCGGCGCCGGGAACGCCGCTGGTCCTCGTCGTCGGCGGCAGCCTCGGCGCGGAGGCGCTCAACCGCGTGGTGCGCGCCGCGTTGGACTCGTTGCTGCGTTTTGGCGTCGTGGTGCACGTGTGTGGTGCGGGCAGAACCGACGCGGCGATGCGGCAACGCGCCGGTTATCACCAGTTCGAATACGTCGGCGCGCAATGGGGCGATCTGCTCGCCTCCGCCGACGTCGTCGTCAGCCGCGCGGGTGCCAACTCGGTCTACGAGCTGGTCTCGTTGAAAAAGCCGCACCTGCTGGTGCCGTTGCCGCGCAGTGCCAGCCGTGGCGATCAGATCGACAACGCGGCCTACGCGCTGTCGCACGGTTGGAGTCGCGTGGTTGCGGAAGTGGATCTCGACGCAGTGCGCCTCGATGCAGAGGTCCGTGCGATTTATGCTGATCGGCAGCGCGTTGCACAGGTGCTCGAAGCCGCGCAACTCGGCGACGGCACGCCGGCGGTGGCCGAGGTCCTCGAGCGTTTTGCGAAGCGGCTTTGATGCGTTAGCAGGATGCTGAGAAAGCCTCCTGCATCAATGCTACGCTTTCGCGCCACGCGCTCGTTCGTTCCAACGCATTGCGTTCAGAGGTCATTTGTATGTCCATTCAATGGGTGGAAACCCCCCGCACGCTGACCCACTTCGAAGGGCAGACGACGGCGGCCGAGGGTTTCGACAACACGCAGGGCCTCGATGCCGGGCACGTCGCGCACATCGCCGAACTGTTCAATACGCCGCTGACCGGCGCCTACAACTGGGACTACCGGCTCCAGGACGATCGCATCCACAAGCTGTATGAGCTTGGCAAACAGCTGAACTGGGATGCGAGCATCGATATCGACTGGACGCAAACGCCCGATTTTGCCGATCGCGCTGCCGTGACGGACGAACAACGTAAACTGGTTCAGGAAAATCGCGCCAACGCGTTGTTCAAGGGGTTCGCACCGTGGGAAGCGATGGATGTCGATGCGGTCATCCGCTGGATGCGGCATCAACACAGTTGGGCGATCAGTCAGTTCCTGCACGGCGAGCAGGGGGCGCTCCTCGTCGCATCACAATTGGTGTCGTGCGCGCCGTCGTTCGGCGCGAAGCTGTACGCCGCTTCGCAGGCGTTCGACGAAGCCCGCCATGTCGAGGTGTTCAACCGTTATCTACAACACAAAGTCGGATTCACGTATCCGATATCGCGCAGCTTGAAGTTGTTGTTGGACAAAATACTCACCGATGCCCGCTGGGATCTGAAGTTCATCGGCATGCAGATCATCATCGAAGGTCTTGCACTGGCCGCGTTCAACACGATCAAGCAGAGCACCCAGGATCCGGTGTTGCGTGACATCGTGCACCTCGTGATTCGCGACGAGGCCCGCCACGTGACGTTTGGCGTCAACTATCTCGAGGAATTCGTGAAGACGCTAACTGCGCAGGAGCTCGAGGATCGTGCCCAGTTTGCGTATGAGGCCTGCGTGGTGATGCGCACGCGGCTCATTCCGACCGATGTTTACCGCGAGTTCGGCTGGCCGGTCGAGGAGGCCGCGGAGATTGCGACAGGGGGCGAACATCGCCAGCGATTCCGCAACATGATTTTTGCGCGCGTCGTGCCGAATTTGAAGCGTATCGGACTGCTGACCGATGCGATTCGGCCGAAGTTCGAAGCGCTTGGCCTGCTCGAATTCGAGGCGCTGCCGCATGACGGCATCACCGATTGGAGCGAGTTGGAAAAGCCCCTCTTCGCGGACGTGGGTTGATCGCGCCATGTACAAGGTACGAACCTTCAATCAGATTGCGCCCAAAGGCCTCGAGCGTTTCCCCAGAGCTGCGTTCGAAGTGGGTACGGAAATCGCGGATCCGCACGCGATCCTGCTGCGCAGTCACGTACTCACAGCGGAACACGTCACGCCTAACCTGCGCGCTGTGGCGCGCGCCGGCGCCGGCGTCAACAACGTCCCGGTGGACGTGTGTACACAACGCGGGGTCGTCGTGTTCAACACCCCTGGCGCAAAAGCG
>CAYUMA010000174.1:0-11198 GCA_964445675.1 uncultured Pseudomonadales bacterium
GTCGAGCGCGAGGGTCGCGGCCAATACGTTGCGGCGTTCGTTGCGCGTGCCGAGCAGGCGATAGCTGCGCCCCGCCACGCGCCGCGTCAGTTCGGCCGGAGGACCGTCGAACTCGACGCGACCGTCCTTCAACAGCAACACCGCTTCGCAACGCTCGGCTTCGTCGAGGTACGCCGTCGACCAGACCACGGCCATGCCGTCGTGTGTCAACGCACCCACCATGCTCAACAATTCGCGGCGACTGACCGGATCGACACCGACACTCGGCTCGTCGAGCAACAACACGTCGGGCTTCGCCATCAGTGCGCACGCGAGTCCGAGCTTCTGTTTCATACCACCCGAGAGTTTGCCGGCGCGACGATCGACGAACGGTTCGAGCCGCGTGAAATGCAGCAGCTCTGCGAATGTCTCCTCGAGCGCCGTACCCTTCTTCGCGCGCAATTTCGCGTAAAGCCGCAGGTTCTCGATGACGGAGAGTTCTTCGTAGAGGCCAAAGCGTTGCGGCATATAGCCGGTGCTGACATGGATCGCGTCGGCGAACTCGACGACATCGCGTCCCCCGACTCGAATGCTGCCCTGCGTCGGCGTCATCAACGCCGCGATTATACGAAGCAATGTGGTTTTGCCTGCGCCGTCGGGCCCAACGAGCCCGGTGAGGCGCCCGGCGCCGATGTCGGCCGACACGCCTCGCAGCGCTTCGAAGTCGTCGAAGCGCTTGACGACGTCGCGGATTTCGACCGCGGCACTCAATTCAATCGGCGCCTGGTCGAAGCGCAATCGCGACCGTCACCGGCATCCCCTGCCGCAACCCCTCATCGGCATCGGCCACGACGATGCGCAGTCGATACACGAGATCCGTGCGCAGATCCGCGGTCTCTACCGACTTCGGCGTGAACTCGGCGCGCGGCGAGATGTAGCCGATCTGCCCGTGATAGCGCTTCTCGGAGGAATCGGTCGCCACTTCGACCGCGGTGCCCGGCGCGAGCTTGCCGAGATCCGGCTCAGCCACATAGGCGCGCACGTACACCGGGTCGCGCAACGACACGCTGTACACGGTCGCGCCGACCGCAACGATGCTGCCCGGCTCACGAACGCGCGCGAGTACGGTGCCGGCGCTCGGCGCGAACAATTCGGTGTCCGCCAGCGCCGTTTCGGCCTGACTGCGCTCGGCGACCGCCGCGGCCAGTTCAGCCTTGCTCGCGTTGACTTCCTCGCTGCGAAATCCCTCGCTCGCGAGCGCGAGCGATCCGCGCAGCGCCGCGAGACTGGCCGCCGTCTGGTCGCGCCGCGTCTGCGCCGCGTCACGCGTCGTTTCACTGGCACCGCCCGTCTTGAACAAACCGAGCTGGCGATCGTATTCGCGCACGGCGTTCTGGTGCGCGGCTTCAGCCTCGGCAACGCGCGCTGCAGCCTGCTGCACTTCCTGCGGGCGTGAACCTTTTTCGAACTTGGCGAAGTTCGCCGTCGCGAGTTGCACGCGCGCCTCGGCGAGTGCCACGGCCTCGCGGTAGGGTTCGGGATCGAGCGCGGCCAGGCGTTGGCCCTTCGCAACGACATCGCCTTCGTCGACCAGCACTTCGGCAAGACGACCCGGCACGCGAAAGCCGAGCTCGACCTCGCGAATATCGACGTTGCCGTACAACGTCAATGCCGGCGCGCCGGCGCGATGCGTGCCGTTGAACCAATACCATCCACCCGCGGCCGCGGCGGCCAGAACGATGACGCCGACCGCAACCGTGCCTTTGGAACTCAAACTCATCGACCACTCCCCCTCTTTGACGACTCCCCTTACTTCAGCATCGCCGTGACATTGCGTCGGATCACGGCCTGAATCGTCATGATCTCCGCGGCGCCGATCTGTTGCCAATCGAGTTGCCGCAACACGGTTGCGCGCGCCGAACGGAACACCAGCGCCTGGCCGATGATCGTCTGGCACAGCAGCCGCGTTTCGACGGACTGCGGATCGGTGCCACGCACGCGCGCGATCAAGCGCGCGAGCAGCGAGAGCAACCGCCGCATGACGCCGGCATAGAGCCGGTCGAATGCCTCCGATGGATCCTGCTGTTCGCGCAGAATCAGGCGCGCCCATGCGGTGGACTCCGGCGCCGCAAACGTCCCGACGAACGCGTCCGTCAATTGATGCACGAAGCCGAGGCACCGCTCGGCCTGCTGCGAATCTTCCGTCATCGCGTCGATCTGCTGTTCGATCGCGTCTGCGACAGGACCGAGGTAGCGCTCGACGCGGCGGATGATCCGGTCGAATACCGCGACGTACAGCCCGGGCTTGCCACCGAAGTGATAGCCGATCAGCGCTTGATTGACCGAGGCGGAATCGGCGATGGAACGCGTGCTCGCGGCGTGAAATCCGTCGCGGCCGAAAATCTCGAGCGCGGCGTCGACCAGTGCTTCGCGGGTCTGGTCACCCCGCGTTGATGCTGACGTGCGAACGGGCATTCGCGGGATGCTACTTAGCCGACTGATTAAGTCAATCGATCAAGTCGCGGCGGAGGTTCGGCGGGCCGGACTCGCTCGAGCCGTCCCTGGTCGCTCGACCACGCGCCCCGTATTTAAAAGCCGGCTCGACAGTGCTATATGACCCCACGACGTCAACGTTGAAGGCCGAAGCGATGAGCGAAGCACCCGTCAAGCAGCAGCAATACGATCTCGACACGAGCTGGATGCAGCAGATGGGCGAGTGGGGGATACGCGCCGAGCCCGGCAAGCGCGGCCTCACGTTGACTGACATCCAGATCGGCAGCTACGGCGACGTGCCGCAACTGAGCTCGAACATGACGGGTCGACCGCGCGGCGCCGGTGTCCGCGCGGACGCCTATCGGGTCGGCGCGTACGGCGTGCGCGCGAAATCCGAGATCTGGCTTTCGAACGCGACATTCCTGTACGAGGAAGCGCTGCAACGGCAATGGAGTTCGGCGACCGACGTGCCGTGGCATACGATCGAACCGCTGCCTGACGACATCGAAGAAGCGGAATGTCTGCTGTGCACGTTCTTCAATGAAGTGGAGTTTGTGGCCGGCGACGTCCCCGCCCGTTGGGTCGCGAACACGACGCCGGACTTTTTCGAGGCGCGTAACGTGTTGACCGCCCAGGTGATGGACGAGGCGCGCCACATGGATGTCTTCCGCAAACGCGCACTCGCCAACGGCGGCGGTCTGATGCGCATGTCCGGCGCGACATCGGGCTTCGTCGGCAGCATCGACCTCGCGCGGGATTTCACTGAGATGTCGACGCGCCTGCACATTTCCGGTGAGGGCGCGGTACTGACGATGTTCCGCATGGGTGAACTGTTCGGCCAGAACGAAGCCGAAAAAATCATGTATCGATTGTGCGCGCAGGACGAGGCACGCCACGTCGCGTTCGGCGTGATGCACCTGCGCTACCTCGCCGAAACCGCTTCGGAGCGCCGCGAAGAAATCGAGTACTACCTCGACGAAGCCGAAGCGCAGATTCTCTCCGGTCTGCAGAACCCCGCCGGCACGCAGGCCGAAACGTCGGAAGCGCTGGCGATCTTGCTGGGGGGCGGCAAAGAACACTACGACGAGGGTCACAAGAAGCTGCTCGTGATTCGCCGCCGGCAGTTGAAGGAATACATGCAACGCGTCAAGACCGCCGGGTTCGGCGCCCGCTTCGAAAACGGCCGCTCGACGGTTCCAAAACAGTACGAGGCCGCGATCTAGCGACGCGCGCGGAGATCAGCATGGCGACAAAAGCGACCGGTGGAATGGCGGTGCCCGCAGCGATGCCGGGTGCGGCTGGCGCCAGCTCTGTCGAAGGCGTCCCGGTTCCTACCTTCGAATGGATGGGCCTGACCGCCGAATGGGGCACGCGCGTGCGGCCCGGCGAGCACGGGCTGCGGTTGAGCGATCTGAACGTCGGCATCTACGGTGAAGTGCCCGAAGTCTGGGACGATCAGACGCGCCGCCCGCGCGGCGCATTGCCGCGGCCGGGCGTGCCGCCGCTACCGTACAACCTGCGCAGCAAATATCAGATGTGGGCCGACAGCGCCGCCAATCTCTACGAGGAGGCAATTCAGCGGCGCTGGATTCCGGCCACCGACGTGCCTTGGCATACGTTGAAGCCGCTGCCGCAGGACGTCGAGCGCGCGGTGTGTCAGGTCTGTACGGAGCTGTCGCAATACGCGAACACCGAAATCGAGATCATCGCGTACTGGCAGGACCAGATGTCGTACGGCTACTACGAGGTCAAGCAATTTCTCGCGACCGCGACGTTTGATTGCACGCGCTTGATCGATGCGTTGCGTAAGCGCGCGCTGGCCAATGGCGGCGGCTTGGGCGTGGAGAGCCGCGGCCTCGTGAATCGGATGATCCTCGAGAGCCGGGGCGGCTGGACCGAGTCGGCTGCGTACCAATACCTGATGCGCGGCACGTTCACGATGCACATGCTGACGGGACTCTTGACCGCTGCGCACAACGACGCCGAGCGCTTCATATTCAGCAAGGCGATCGAAGATCACGCGCGCCACATGACCTACGGTTACGACCATCTGAAATACGCAATCGCGCACCACAACGGCCAGGCCAACGTCATGCAGACGCTGCTCACGCTCGGCGAAGTGATGATGGCGGCCGAGCTCGAAGAGACGGCGCTGCGGCCCGCGCTCGCAATCATCTTCGGCGGCGGCATCGCCGGCGGCCGCACCGTCGGCATGGAAGCGTATCTGCATCTCGTCGGCGAATTCGTGCGCAACTACCTCACGGCGTGCGATTGGCTTGGCGTGCCACGCGCCGAAGCGCTGCATCCGCAGTTGAAAAAATACCTCGAGTACTGAACATGACCGCGGCAGCAACTTTATCGTCGGCTTGGCTCGAAACAGCGCAACGCACCGTCAACGCGGATCCCTCATTCCGCAAACGCGGATCGATCGATACGCAGATGGCGGTCAAAATCGACAAAGCCGCCTACCTGGTGACGTTCAGGGGCTTCACGTGCCACCGCGTGAGCGCGATCAACGAGCGGGATCTGCGCGACGCAGACTTTACGATCGAGATGACCGCTGCGCAGTGGGATCGATTTCTCGCGGGCCGGCGCGAGGGACACGGGGCGACATTGGTCGAACTCGACACGACCGACGCCATCGTCAGAGCCGCGAACCCGCGCAAAAAACTCGATTTCCTGCGCTTTCATACGTCATTGCAGGCGTTCTTCGATGCCGGCGCGCGCGCCGGCCTCACGCCGGTCTCCTGACGGATCCCGATGCCGATCTATGCCTATCGATGCCGGGCGTGCAGCGGTGTCACCGACGGTTACGCGCGGATCGACGATCCGCCGACACCCATCGAGTGTGATCATTGCCACGGCGCCGACACGTATCGAGTCATCGGCCGCGTTGCCTATCACGCGTCCAACAACGCAAAGACCGCGAGGCTCGATCCGAAGTACGAAAAGCTCGTCGACGATTCGATGCGCAAGAGCGGCAGCGCCGATCCCGATCGACTGCTGCGCCGGATGAAACCATTCAGCTCGGGCAACGATTGATGGAGCGGGACAGTCGCATCGATCTCGAGACGCGTCTGCTGTTTCAGGAAGACACCATCGCCAAACTCAACGACGCGCTCGTCGATCAGCAGCGTCAGCTGGATCAGTTGCGCATCACGCTTAAGCGACTGCTCGAAGCACTCGAGCGTCCCGGCGATGATTCCGGCTATTCCCTCGATGAGGAACGCCCGCCCCACTACTGAGCGGCGTGCGCCGCCGGGAAGCAGGACTACTCAGTCGTCGTCCGCCACACACTTCGACTCGATCCAGCGTCCCGTCATTTCGACGTGCACCTTGCCGCCCTCGCCCTGGCTGCGCTCGATTGTCGCCGTGTAGGCTTCGCGTGACGACGCCGCAAACGTCATATGAGTCTTCGACGGATCGGACCCTGTGCAGGTTTCTTCGACTTCGAAGTGGCGCGCGGATTTCTCGATGACGTTGCGCGCGCAATTCTCTCGCTCGTTCTCCATCAAGTCGCCGCGATCCAGGTCCTCCTGCGTCACGCAGTTATGCATCGTGGTCGTGTTCACCTTGCCGAGGCGTGCCTTCATCGCTTCCTCGAACTTGGCACGCTCCTCCGGCGGCATCTTCGCCAGCGCTTCCTGCGGAATCGGCAGACCGGCGACCGAGGTTGCCATCACGACTTCCCACGCGCCCGGCCGCAGGTCGAGCGCCGCGGCGAATGCGCCACAGGGGACCACACACAACGCAATTACCATCAATCGGACGAGCAAACGGGGGGTCTTCATGGATCTCTCCTTTGCATCAACGATCGGTCAGCGCGACCGTTTGGCGCGCTGGGCCTGCAAGCGCCCCAGATCGCGGCACGCATCCGAACAGAACCGCGCAGATGCGTACGGCAGAAACCAGTCGTCACACGCGGAACACTGGGCGGGTTCGGTGGTTGGCAACGGCAGCAGACCGGCGCGGCGCTCTTCGAGCAGCGCGGCGATGCGTGGGTTGTTCACGACCATCTGCCGGAACGCCGCATCGCTGACGTCGAGCAGATCGATGATCGTGCCGACTTCGAGCCGCGGCGAACGCAACAGCAATGCGATGGCTTCCTCTTCCAATGTCATAAAGAGCGGGTCATCAAGAGCTGGCTTCCAGCGGTGCGGTCGAACCGATTCGCGATATTACCGAACCGTGACTTCGGCGAAGCGGAATTGTGCCACGTTCTCAGACGCGGCCCGTCACTCGACGGTCACGCTTTTCGCGAGGTTACGCGGCTGATCGATGTCGCAGCCGCGTTCGATCCCGACGTAATAAGCGAACAACTGCAACGGGATCAACATCAGCAACGGGTCGAGCAATTCATGCAGCTGCGGCACCACGATGACGTCGTCGACCGCCACCGGCAACGCGCGCTGACTCAGCGCGAGCACCGGCCCGCGCCGCGCGCGGATCTCTTCGATCGTCGCGACGTTCTTGTCGAACAGATCGTCCGACGGAATGATCACGACGGTCAGCGTGTCGGGCGAGACCAGCGCGAGCGGGCCGTGCTTGAGCTCAGAAGCTGGATACGCTTCCGCATGTAAGTAGCTGACTTCTTTCAATTTCAACGCACCTTCCATCGCAAGCGCATACCCCTCGTTGCGGCCAACAAAGTAGGCGTTCGAGAACCGTGCATACGTTCGCGCGAGCGCCGCGTACGCGGCCTGGTTCGCGATCAGCCCGGCGACCACATCCGGCAAACGATCGAGCGCGTCGATCAGGCGCCGGCCGGCGCCGGCGGAAACGTCCTTCATCCGGCCGAGGTGTAGCGCCAGCAGCACGAAGGCGACGAGGGTCGAGACAAACGTCTTCGTCGACACGACGGCGATTTCGGGACCCGCATGCAGGTAGACGCCGCGGCCGCATGCACGCGCGATCGTGCTGCCGACTACGTTGACGATGCCGACCACCGCTCCACCCTTGCGTTTGATCTCGTCGATCGCCGCGAGCGTGTCGAACGTTTCGCCGGACTGGCTCACCGCGACATACAGCGTGTCGTCCTCGATCACCGGATTGCGATAGCGAAATTCCGCCGCCGATTCCGCGTCGCACGGTATCCGACTCAAGCGTTCGATCAGCCGCGCGCCGAGGAGACCCGAGATGCACGCGGACCCACAACCAATGATTTTGATCCGGCGAAATCGCAGCAGCTCGCGCGCCGTCAGATTGAGTCCGTCGAGTCGCGCGGTCGCGAAGCGGCGGTCGAGACGGCCACGCAACGTGCCGCGCACTGCCTCGGGCTGCTCGTGAATTTCTTTGAGCATGAAGTGGTCGAACGCACCCTTCGACAATTGCTCGGTGACAATTTCGAGCTGCATCGGCTGCTTCACGGCCGGCACCGCATCGAGCGTCGTCACGCGATAGCCGCGCGCCTCGACGACGGCGATCTCGCCGTCATCGAGATAGATCGCCTGCTGCGTGTGGCGCACGAGCGCGGCTGCGTCGGAGGCGATGAACATTTCGTTGTCGCCGATACCGAGAATCACAGCGCTGCCATTACGCGCAACGACGATCTGCGCGGGATGCCGCGAATCCATGACCGCGACGCCATAGGTCCCGGTGATCGCGCGAAGCGCCACGCGTACCGCGTCTTCGAGCGAATCGGTTTCGACACTTGCAATCAGTTGCGCGAGCACTTCGGTATCGGTATCCGATGCGAACACGATCCCGCGGGCCTCGAGTTGCGCGCGCAATGCGTGGGCGTTGTCGATGATGCCGTTGTGCACGACGACGACGCGACCCGTGGCGTCGGCGTGTGGGTGCGCGTTCGCGTCGCTCGGCGCACCGTGCGTCGCCCAGCGTGTGTGGCCGATCCCGACGACTCCGGCAAACCGCTTCGGCAGGCTCGCCTCCATGTCGCGTACCTTGCCCTGGCGTTTGTGCACGGCAATTCCATTTTTGCGCTGCAGCGCGAGCCCTGCCGAGTCATAGCCGCGATATTCGAGGCGGTGGAGCCCCTCGATCAGAATCGGCACCGCATTCTGATGTCCGACATAGCCAACGATTCCACACACGTGTGTTGTACTCCTGCAGTGATTTCGATCAACCGTAGATCAGGCGTCGGATCTGGCGCTGGGTGAGGCGCGGTGCGGCAAACGGGCGCTGCGCAATCTCGGCCGCGATCAGCCGATAGATCGCTTCGTTCTTCACCGCCCCTGCCGCTTTGAGCTCGCGATGGCGCCGGATCGCAAACGCCTCTGCGGTTTCCTGCGCGAGCAGGTCGAGCAATTCGCGCACGACCCGGCGGGCTTCGCCCGGCTCGAGTCGCGTGGTGCTCGCGAGGTAGGCGGAGAGTTCATCGACGTCTGACATGGGCCGGATTGAGCGGCAAAACGATCCCATTGACAACTTTATTGCCCGAATTCGGGCAGAAAATGGACGATCTTCTTACGATTGTGGGAGCGGTCTCCAGACCGCGATGGGGGTGGCACCGCGATCGGGAGGGAAGATCCCTCGCACAATTGATCGCTCCCACAAGACTAGGCGCCCCTCGACGTTTCCGTTGGCGCTGGAGCCCCCCGGTGCCGACAAATTGATGTTCAAAGCGGGTTAGAGAACAATGCCGCGCCACCTCGAACCGGATCGTCCCACTCGAATGCCGTATGCACGCTGAAGTCGGAGCCGAGCGCGCCGTCGCCCCGTCACGCATGTCACAACTGCTCGTCGGCGCCATTGGCGTCGTTTACGGCGACATCGGCACCAGCCCCTTGTACACGCTGCGGCAGTGCTTCACCGGACAGCATCGACTCGATCTGTCGCCGACCAATATCCTTGGCATCCTGTCGATCATCTTCTGGTCGCTCGTCATCGTCGTCACGTTGAAGTACGTCGTACTGATCATGCGCGCCGACAACCGCGGCGAAGGGGGGATCCTCGCGCTGACGGCGCTGGTCTCACGCGGACTCGAGGCGCAACCGCGACGGCGCTGGTGGCTGGTCCTGTTCGGCATCGTCGGCGCGGCGATGTTCTATGGCGACGGCATGATCACACCGGCAATATCGGTGCTGGGCGCGGTCGAGGGACTCGAGATCATCACGCCGCGATTGCACCCTTTCATCCTGCCGCTCGCGCTCGGAATCATCGTCTCGTTGTTCATGATCCAGCGCAGCGGCACCGCGCGGGTCGGCGCGTTTTTTGGACCGGTCATGTGTATCTGGTTCGCGACGCTTGCAGTGCTCGGAGCGGGTCAGATCATGGCGGAGCCGGCAATCATCGCGGCCGTCAATCCAGCGCACGCGATCGCGTTCATCGTGCACAGCCCACGCGCGGCGTTTCTCGCGCTCGGTGCCGTCGTGCTCGCGGTGACCGGTACCGAAGCGCTGTATGCCGACATGGGCCATTTCGGACGGCGGCCGATTCGTCAGGCGTGGGTGTTCTGTGTGATGCCGGCGCTCGTGTTGAACTACTTCGGGCAAGGTGCCTTGTTGCTGGCCGATCCGGCCGCGATCAAGAATCCCTTCTACCTGCTGGCACCCACGTGGGCGTTGATCCCGCTGATCGTACTGGCGAGTTGCGCGGCCGTGATCGCTTCGCAGGCGGTCATCTCCGGCGCATTTTCACTGACGCGCGCGGCGATCCAGATGGGGTACTGCCCGCGCCTCACGATCCTGCAAACGTCAGAGCGCGAGATCGGCCAGATCTACGTCCCTTTCATCAATTGGGCGTTGTTCATCTCGGTGATTCTGCTGGTCGTGGGCTTTCGACATTCCGACAATCTGGGCGGCGCCTACGGCATCGCGGTGACGCTTGCGATGCTGATCGATTCGATCCTCATTTTTTCGGTGATGCGGCGGATGTGGAAGTGGCCGCTGCCGATCGCAATCGCAATCGCCGTCCCGCTCGTGCTGATCGACCTGGCTTTCCTGTCGTCGAATGCGCTGAAGATCCCGTGCGGTGGTTGGTTTCCGATCGTCATCGGCATCGCCGTGTTCACGCTGCTGACGACGTGGAAAACCGGCCGTTCGGTCTTGATGCGACGTCTCGCGGACGACTCGCTTGCGCTCGACGACTTCATCCAGAGCATTCAGTCGGATCCGCCGGTCCGGGTACCCGGTACCGCAGTCTTCCTGACGTCGGCAATCAACAGCGTGCCGCATTCGTTGTTGCACAACCTCAAACACAACAAGGTGCTGCACGAACGCGTCGTGTTCCTGACGATCATCTCGCGCGACATCCCGTACGTGCCTGTCGAGGAACGCTACGAGGTCAAACCGCTCGGCGGCGCCTTCTTCCAGCTCTGCGCGTACTACGGTTTCTCCGAAGATGCCGACGTGCCGCGGCTGCTCGAACAATGCGGGCGCGGCGGGTTCCCGTTCGCGATGATGGAAACGTCGTTTTTCGTGTCGCGCGAATCACTGATCGCGACCGGCGCACCCGGCATGGCCAAATGGCGCGAACGGCTGTTCGTGTCGATGTCGAAAAATGCGACGAAAGCGTCCGACTTCTTCGGGATCCCAACCAACCGCGTCGTCGAACTGGGCACCCAGGTCGAGATTTAGGGTTGCATGGAATCCGCCTCGATCCCCTGCGCCGCATGCGCGACTCTGCAAAAACGTTGGCCCGCGAAGACGTTTAACCGCACGCCGAGGCGCCGCACCAAAATTGGGCGCAACGCTCGGGGTACAGACGCGCAGGCATGCACGCCGCTGCCGTCGCCCCCCGATTGCGACGTTGGCGGCATCGCGACGCTG
>CAYUMA010000175.1:0-5218 GCA_964445675.1 uncultured Pseudomonadales bacterium
AGCGAATGATCTCGTCGACCGCTTTCGGGATCAGCGTCGGATCGTCGACGAGCTTTTGTCGTTCGGCCGGGAACTGCGACAACGCGAGCGTGCCGCCGGAGATCGAATTGCGAGTCGTTTCGTTTCCGGCAACCACGAGCAGGATGAACGCCGACAGGTAATCGGCAATATTCATCGACTCGCCGTTGACCTGGGTGTTCACGAGCATCGTGATCAGATCGTCGCCGGGATTTTCCTTGCGCGCTGCGTAGAGGCCCATCGCATACACGGCCAGATCCATGAACGCCTGGTTGACGTGTTCGCGCGACACCGCGATGTCCGGATCGTCGCCACCGATGATGATGTTGGACCACTGGAACAGCTTGTGGCGATCGTCCTGCGGCACGCCGAAGAGTTCGGCGAGCATCTGCACCGGCAGCTCCGCTGCGACGCACGAAATGAATTCGTACTCGGATCGGTCCGCCAATCCGTCGAGGATGACGCGCGCACGCTCGCGAATTTTCGGCGTCAACGCATCGAGGCGTTGCGGCGTGAAGCCGGGCGCCACCATGCGCCGATGCTGCACGTGCTCCGGCGGATCCATCATGATCATGCTGCGGCCGCCGTCGAACTGAGAGAACTTCGAGTCGCGTCGCTGCAGCAACTGGTCGAGCGTCATGCCTTGCCGCGCCGCGATCATCTGCGGGTCGGGCAGCGTGATGCCGCCCAGGCGCGCATCCGAACTGAAGATCTGCGGCAGTTTGGAGATCGCATGAATGTCGTCGTACTTCGTGATCGACCAGAAGCCCGGGCCGCCCCACGGTTCGGGACACCAGGCGACCGGTTCTTCGCGCCGCATCTGCGTGAAGATCGCGTGCGGCTTCGCGAGATCCTGGAATGTCTCGGCGTGCGACAGAGAGATTCGATCCGCGTTGCTGACGGTCATTCGCAGTATCCGTTAAGGGGCGATGCAGTCAGTTCTAAACTGTTCCGCGTTGATTGGTCAAGACGACTGCACGCATTGTGCAGCTTGAGTTCGCATTGCAATCATCGCGCGAAGCGATTCGTATGCTTGCCACATCGAGCGCGTAGAGGTTAAGGTTCCCGCACCGCAAGGGGGGGGGATATGGACGAATCGACTGTCCATGTCGCTGCGAACAGTTCCGCGACGCTGTGGCCGTTCCTCGTTTACTCGCTCTCAGTCGTTGGGCTTCTCGCAGTGACGCTGACGTTGTCATGGGTGCTCGGCTTCCGCACACGCCGTGGACCCGCGACCGACATGCCGTTCGAATCCGGCGTTGTACCTGTCGGTCAGGCCGAGAACGTTCGAGTCTCCATCGAGTTTTACCTCATCGCGATGTTCTTCGTGATCTTCGATCTCGAGACCATCTTCATCTTCGGTTGGGCAATCGCGTTTTACGAACTCGGTTGGCGCGGCTATGTCGGCGCCGGCGTGTTCATCGCATTCCTGCTCGTCGCGCTCGTCTACGAGTGGCGCACCGGCGCGCTCGAGTGGGGCGTCAAGCATCGACACGTGCAACGCGACCGCTATTCCGTAACGACCACAACGACCGTGACGACCGCAACGAGGTGACTTACCGATGAAATGGAACCTGGTCAAGGTAGCGCCGGACGGACCCCTCGCGGGGGCAGACGCGGCGCACGACCAGGCGTTGGGTCAAAGCGTGTTGGTCGGAAAACTCGAGGAGCTGATCTCCTGGGGTCGCTCGAACTCGATCTGGCCTTTCAATTTCGGGCTTTCGTGCTGTTACGTGGAGATGGCGACGTCGTTCACGTCCCGCCACGACCTGGCCCGGTTCGGCGCAGAGGTGATCCGCGGAACGCCGCGCCAGGCCGATCTGATCGTCATTTCCGGCACCGTGTTCCGCAAGATGGGGCCGGTGGTGCAGCATCTATATGAACAATTGCTCGAGCCGCGCTGGGTGATCTCGATGGGTTCCTGCGCCAATTCCGGCGGTATGTACGACGTCTACAGCGTGGTGCAAGGCGTCGACAAGTTCCTGCCGGTCGATGTGTACGTGCCGGGATGCCCGCCGCGTCCAGAGGCGTTCATGCAGGGGCTCACGCTGCTGCAGAACGCCGTGGCTCACGAACGCCGCCCGTTGAGTTGGATCGTCGGCGATCAAGGCATTCAGCGAATGGATCCGCGGAGCCTGCGCGACGAGCGCACGCCGCTGCGGATGCGGACGCAGGGTCTCGCAAGTCCTAACGGCGTTGGTGAGGCGCCGCTATCCGCAGATCGACTCACCGGCGAGGCGCGGCGGACCGAGTGAGCTGAGCGGGATCCAATCATGGTGGCATTGACATCCGGGCGCGCGAGCGCTCACGCGGTCGTGATCGATGAGCTCGAAGCTCGTTTCGCCGGATCATGCCGCACTCAAACAACCGCCGACGGCATCCCAACGGTTTGGATCGAACGCGATCAGCTCCTCGCGTTGATGCAGTTTCTGAAGCAGGGCATCGGCAAGCCCTATCCGATGCTGTTCGACCTCTCTGCGATCGACGAGCGTTTGCGCGGCAAACGCGAAGGCCAGCCCGCGTCGGACTTCACCGTTTTTTATCACTTGATCTCGCTCGAGCGGAACGAGGATCTGCGCGTCAAGGTCGCGCTGCCGCAGAGCGATTGTTCGCTGCCGTCGGTCGTCGGCGTGTATCCGGTCGCGAACTGGTACGAACGCGAAGCATTCGACATGTTCGGCATCCACTTCGCCGGCCACCCGAACCTGCGCCGGATCCTGACGCCGCCGCACTGGGAAGGACATCCGCTGCGCAAGGAACATCCGGCGCGCGCGACCGAGATGGACCCGTTCAAGATGACCAACGAATTTCAGACGGCGCAGCAGGAAGGCCTGCGCTTCGTGCCCGAAGAGTGGGGCATGTCGCGCACCGCGAAGCACACCGACTTCATGTTCCTGAACCTGGGCCCTAACCATCCAAGCGTGCACGGCGTGTTCCGCATCGTGTTGCAACTCGACGGCGAAGTGATCGTCGATGCGGTGCCGGAGATCGGCTACCACCATCGCGCCGCCGAAAAGATGGGCGAACGGCAGTCGTGGCATACGTACATCCCGTACACCGATCGCATCGACTATCTCGGCGGCGTGATGAACAACCTGCCGTACGTGATGGCGGTCGAGCGCCTCGCCGGCATCACCGTCCCGGATCGCGCGAAGGTGATCCGGATCATGCTCGCGGAGTTCTTCAGGATCTCGAGTCACCTCGTGTTTTACGGGACGTTCGCGCAGGACGTCGGGCAGATGTCGCCGGTGTTCTTCATGTTCGTCGACCGCGAACGGCTGCTGTCGATCATCGAGGCGATCACCGGCGGTCGGATGCACCCGAGCTGGTTCCGCATCGGCGGCGTCACGCAGGATCTGCCCGAGGGCTGGGAGCGGATGGTGCGCGACTTCGTCGACTACCTCGGCCCCCGGCTCGACCACTACGACAAGATGGTGATGCGCAACGGGATTTTGAAAGCGCGCACGGTCGGCATCGGCGCGTACGACACGGCCGAGGCGCTCGAGTGGGGCGTCACCGGGCCGGGCCTGCGCGCGACGGGGCTGAACTGGGATCTGCGCAAACAACGTCCGTACGGCGGCTACGATCAGTTCGAATTCGAGGTGCCGACGGCGACGAAGGGCGACTGCTACGACCGCTGTGTCGTGCGCGTCGAAGAGATGCGGCAGAGCCTTCGGATCATTCGCCAGTGCCTCGACAACATGCCCGCGGGTCCTTACAAGGCGACGCATCCGCTGACGACGCCGCCGCCGAAAGAACGCACGATGCACGACATCGAGACGCTCATTCAGCACTTCCTCAATGTGAGCTGGGGTCCGGTCATACCCGCCGGCGAATGCTCGATGATGATCGAGGCCACGAAGGGCTGGAACTCGTACTACCTCGTCTCCGACGGCAGCACGATGTCGTACCGCACGCGTATTCGCACGCCGTCGTTCCCGCATCTGCAGATGATCCCGCTGATCAGCCGCGGACTGATGGTGGCCGACCTGATCGCCATCCTCGCGAGCATCGACTTCGTGATGGCCGACGTGGACCGCTGAAATGACGACACAAGACACACAAGAATTGGTGTTCGCGCTTTCTGCGAAAGAGACAGCGGAGATCGCCGCAGAAATCGCGCACGCGCCGCAACCCGCGTCCGCGATGATCGAAGCGCTGCGGATCGTGCAGCGCCACCGCGGCTGGGTATCCGACCAGAGTGTCGCCGCGATCGCGCGGCTGCTCGGCACATCGACGGCGGCGGTCGATTCGGTTGCGACGTTCTACAACTTGATCTATCGCAAACCCGTCGGTCGCCACGTGGTGATGTACTGCGACAGCGTGTCCTGCTACGTGATGGGCTGCGACAAACTGCGCGTCGCACTCGAACAGAAACTCGGCGTCGCGCCCGGTGAAACGACGCAGGACGGCCGCTTCACGCTGCTGCCGATCGTCTGCCTCGGCGCCTGTGATCACGCACCGGCCATGATGATCGGCGAAGACTTGATCCTCGATGTGGAGCCACACGCGCTCGACGCCGTCTTCGGGAGATACACGTGACGACACAACCGCTGACCGAGCGCATCGCGGCCGCGGGCGGCGCCATGGTCGATCTCACTGCCTACGAACGCGCCGGCGGCTACACAGCCGCGCGCAAGGCGCTGACGACGATGACGCCCAAAGAGGTTCAGGACCTCGTCAAGAAGGCGAACCTGCGCGGCCGCGGCGGCGCCGGTTTTCCGACCGGCCAGAAGTGGAGCTTCGTGCCGCAGGGCGATGCAGCCGGCCCGGGGCACAAATATCTGATCTGCAATGCGGACGAGATGGAGCCCGGTACGTTCAAAGACCGCTACCTGATGGAGTTCGATCCGCATTCTCTCGTCGAGGGAATGCTGATCGCCGCGTATGCGATCGGCGCCGACAAAGCCTTCATCTTCCTGCGCGGCGAATACCACGGCTGCGAACGCGCGCTGAAACGCGCCATCGCGGATGCGTCAGCGCGGGGTTATCTCGGCGCCAACGCGTTCGGCTCTGGCTTTTCGGTTGAACTCGCAACCCACATGTCGGGCGGGCGCTACATCTGCGGCGAAGAAACGGCGCTGCTCAGTGCGCTCGAAAGCCGGCGCGCTCAACCGCGCTCCAAGCCCCCGTTCCCGCCCGCCAGTGGCGCGTGGGGACGGCCTTCGGTCGTCAACAATGTCGAGACGCTGTGCAACGT
>CAYUMA010000176.1:0-8017 GCA_964445675.1 uncultured Pseudomonadales bacterium
AGTCAACGCAGTCTTTAGCCGTTCGCGAGCCAAAGCGGCATCACCGCGCTGTCTGGCGCCATCATCGGTGCGCTGGTCGGTCGCACTCGACGGGCTGCGGTGACGACCATGGTCGCCGGGGTCGCGCTTGGAATCGGACCAGGGCACAACATCCCGCTCCTGGGCGGCACGCCCCGGCCGTTTCTCCCCGAGCACACGATTAACGTCACGTGGGCGCCCGATGGCGCGCGGCTCGCTTATTACCTGTTGGACGCCGGCGACCCACTGTTCGTCGCAGAAGGCACTGGAACGAAGCCGCAGCAGATCTTCAGGCTCGGACCGGGAGGACACAACCACTACCCCGCGTGGTCCCGGGACGGCGCATGGATCTATTTCGCAAGCGGCGTCTGGGACGCGCGGCAAATGGACATCTGGCGGATACGGCCAACCGGTGGCTCCCCGGAGCGGATGACCCACCACGCCGCCGACATCCGGTATCTGTCCGTGCTTGATGATCAGACGCTGCTGTATGTGTCACCCGACGAGAACGGCGCCGGGCCGTGGCTGTGGGCGCTCGACACGACACGCAAGGCGAGTCGGAGAATCAGCTCGGGGCTCGAAGTCTACTCCTCCGTTGACACGAGCCTGGACGGCCGGCGCCTGGTGGCCTCGGTGTCGAACCCGACGGCGAACCTGTGGAGCTTTCCCATTCTCGAACACCCGGCGACCGATAAGGACGTGACGCCGGTCAATGTGCCATCCGTGCGGGCGTACGCACCTCGCTTTCGAGGGAGCGCACTTTTTTACCTGTCCTCGCGCGGCGGCGGTGACGGGTTGTGGCGCTACGACAACGGCCAGGCGACTGAGATCTGGCGCGGTTCCGAAGGTGCACTACTCGAACCTGCGGCCGTCGCGTCCGATGGACGCCACGTTGCGGTGATCCTGCGCAAGCAGGGGAAGCGGACGTTAAACGTGCTGTCGTCCGACGGCGCCGATGTCCGGCCTCTGGCTCCCTCTCTCGATGTGATCGGTGCGGCAAGCTGGTCGCCTGATGGGGCATGGATCGCAGCGGGCGGCGCGGACGCCACCGGTCCGGGCCTCTTCAAGATTCCAGTGAATGGCGGCGAGCCGGTGCGTCTGGCAACGGGCGCGGCCGCCAACCCGGTGTGGTCGCCGGATGGGACGGTCATTGTCTATACCGGTCCGGTGGTCGCCGCCCAGGGGCCGCTCCTCATGGTTCGCCCGGACGGCGCGCTCGTGGAGGCCCCGTCCATCAACGTGCGCGTCGGTACCGAACACTATCGCTTCGTGCCCGGTCGGGGAGAGCTCGTCTATCTGCCGACACTCTCCCAGGTCGCCACGGAGAACTTCTGGATAATTGATCTGGTGACGAAGAAGACGCGACAGCTTGCGACGTTCGACAACCAGTTGACCAGGACCTTCGACATCACTCCGGACGGCACCCGGATCGTCTTCGACCGCCTCGAGGAACACT
This sequence comes from uncultured Pseudomonadales bacterium, assembly GCA_964445675.1. GTDB lineage: Bacteria > Pseudomonadota > Gammaproteobacteria > Pseudomonadales > Azotimanducaceae > DATJGR01. The sequence continues at coordinate 1,475 of CAYUMA010000176.1, forward strand.
CCGATATCGTCCTGATCGATCTTGCCGGCAGGCCGTAGTGTGATGTCGGCGCTAGCCGTCGCTTAACCGAACTCCACGCTAAGCCGGACGCGAGCATCGCACTTCATTCACCGCCGGATCCGTGGTTGGATGCGCCGAACACAAATCGTTGGGGGAGCGGCCAGATGAAAAGCATCGTGATTTCGGGTTGTTCGACCGGCATCGGCCGCGCGACCGCGCTGCACTTCGCCGCGCGCAACTACAAGGTCTTTGCCGGCGTCCGCAAGGAGTCGGATGCACAGTCGCTGTCCGGCGCCGATGCGTCGGGCAACATCAGGCCCGTCCTGCTCGACGTCAGGGTGCCGGAGCAACTCGCCGCGGTCGTCGCCGACCTCGAACGCGAGTTGGCCGACACGGGCCTCTGCGCGCTCGTGAACAACGCCGGCATCGGCAGAGGCGCGCCCCTGGAGTACGTCGATCCGAACGTCGTGCGGGAAGTGTTCGAGGTCAACGTGATGGGGCCGTTGCTGCTGACCCAGGCATTCCTGCCGCTGATCCGCAAAGCGAAGGGGCGCATCGTCACGGTCGGCTCAATCGGCGGCAAAGTCGCGGGCCCGATCAATGGCCCCTACAACATGTCGAAGTTTGCGATCGAAGCGTTCAGCGATGCGCTGCGGATGGAACTGGCGCCGGAAGGGATTCACGTCGCGCTGCTCGAACCGGGTCCGATTGCAACGCCGATGCTCGCGAGCGTGCCGGGCCTCGTTGCCGAGGTCAAAGCGACATTGCCCCCCGAGGCAATCGCGCGATACGGCGCTCAGATCGCCGGATTCGCGAGCTACTTTGCGAGCCTTACGAGTCACGCGTTGCCGCCGGAAGCGGTCGCCAAAGTCATCGAACACGCAGTCGAGGCGCGCAGACCGCGCGCCCGCTATCTCGTCACACGCGACGCCAAGATCGCAGCGTTCATGCACTGGCTGTTGCCCGATCGCGCGTTCGACGCCGTCAGCGCACGGTTGATGAAAAGTTCCAGTGCGTAACACGCGCCAAACGCGCTGACGCAGCGCGGGTCACCCACCACCGTCAACCGAGATGTCGCGTCGAGAATTGCGCCGGCGTGACGATCGAGTGACGTTGCGCGAGCGCGAGCAGCCGCTTGTCGCCGGTGATCAGGTAATCCGCCCTGGACGTAACGAGCGTCTGCAGCACGACCGTATCGTCCGGGTCACCGGGCACGACCTCGCCGATGTCGGCGGGTTCGACGACCTCGGACATGAGCCGGATAGACGTATAGAAAGCGGCCAGTTCCGCGTCGGAGCGCGTGACGCGTGTTCGGATCTTCGGGTAGTCGATCGCGGCCGCGAGTTCCGCAATCAACGGTTCGCTCGTCACCAGCGCGAATGCGTTGCGTGCCCATGCACGCACGATGCGCCCGGGAATGCCATTTGGAATGATCAAGCCCGACACGAAAACATTCGTGTCGATCACGACCCGTATCACTTCCTGGCCTTCTTCGGTGTTGCGCGCCGCTTGCGACGCGAGCGGCGCGCCGCGCGGACCGCTTCGTCGATGTCGGTCTGCGCAACCGCCGGGTCGACGCCGGCGTAGGCACTACCCAATGCTACGAGCGTGCGCTCGAATTCTTCGCGTAACCGACGTATTCCCTCGAACATCGCGATGTCGACGATGGCAGCGACCGGTTTACCGTCCTTCGTGATCAGCACGGAATCGCGCCGATACTGCACCTCGTTGAGGATCTCGCCGAGGTTCTGGCGAACCGTCACCGCGGGGGCTTCGCGAATCATGGCAGGAACTCCATTCATAGGGTCAATATGACCATGTTGGTCATACTACACCGGTAGACTCCAACGGCCATCGGTGCGGTACGCTTCCGCCATCCTTCTACGTGAGAAACCACCATGACCTGGGAAGCGATCGGGGCGATCGGGCAGATCCTCAGCGCAGTCGCGCTGTTCTTCGTGCTGCTGCAGGTGCGCCACGCGCGCAGCGAAACGGCGCGTGCGATCACGCAAGGCCGCTTGCAGGTCGTAACAGACCTGTTCCTCGCTCGGGCATCGAATCCGGTGCTGAGCGGACTGTACGCAAAAGCCGCGGATCGACTGGCGTCCCCCTGTTCACCTGCGGTCGCTGCGACATGGACAAGCTGCTGGCGGAACCGTCCAATGCAGTAAGGCCGCGATTGGAGAGACTTATGAATTGGGAGGCCCTGGCCGCGATCGGCCAACTGCTGGGTTCGATCGCGGTGCTCGTCACGATCGCGTACCTCGCGATGCAGGTGCGATCCGCGAAGCAGGAGATCGCCCGCTCGGCGCGCCAGGCGCGCACCGACGGACTGCGCGAATTCTGGCTGACGCGCGCGAGCCAACCGGAACTGACCGCAGCCTGGTGCAAACTGTCGACGGCGCTCGGTGTCGCGCCGCAACGGTTCATCGCAGTCGCAACGGACGCCGGACTGTCCGACGTCGAAGCGTGGCAGGTCTATGCGCTGGAGTGGGCACGCTGGCTCCAGATCGATCAGAACGTCGTCTCGCTGGACCAGTACGATCCCGGCACGCGGACGCAAACGGAGAACTTGATGCTCTTCTACGCCGACGGAATTCCGGGTAAATGGTATGCCACCACGAAACACATGCTGAACCCCGACGCCGTGCGCCACATAGACAACCTGTTGGCGAAGAAACGAACCGCATCATGACCCGCACCGTCCGCACCTGGCATCACGGTCTTGTCGCGCGCTGGTGGGCGGAGTTCAATCAGGGCGGTGACGATGTCGAGTACTTCCGCCACGCGATCGTCGCCTCGGGCGAACCCCCATTGGATGCCGGCTGCGGCACGGGACGCCTGCTGCTGCCGCTGTTGCGCACAGGTCTCGACGTCGACGGCAGCGATACCTCGGCCGACGTGCTCGCGTGGTGCCGCAAGGCGGCCGATGCGGAAGGGCTCACGACGACGCTCTACCCGCAGGCGATGCACGAACTCGATCTACCGCGCCGCTATCGCACCGTCGTCGTCTGCGGCGCGTTCGGCGTCGGCGGCACACGCGCCGCCGACCTCGCTGGGCTGCGACGGATCCACTCGCATCTAGAGCAGGGCGGCACACTCGTGATGGATCACTATCTGCCGAACCGCGAGATGAGCCGGACCTGGTCGGCGTGGGTCGAGAAGCCCGAACTGCCACGACCGTGGCCCGAACGCAGCGACCGCCGCCGTGCAGCCGACGGCACGAACTCGAACTGCGCAGTCGTGTGCTCGCGTTCGATCCGCTCGAACAGACCACTACCGTCGAAATGCGCGCGACCCACTACGTCGACGGCGTCGAAGTGGCGAGCGAGACCAACGCGATCGACATCAACATCTACTTCAAGAACGAAATCGAACTGATGCTCGAGCTGGCGGGCTTCCACGACGTGCAGGTGACCGCGTTGCCTGAGGATCGTCCGCCGCGCGCGTGGGACGACGCGCGGATCGTGTTCCGGGCGATCGCATAGAGTCCTGTCGGCGGACCCTCGGCCGATACTGAGATGCGGCTAAGTCGGCAACACCTTGCGCGGAACCCGCAGCGTCCCGCGTTTGCCGATGCCGTCGAGCGTCGACGCGGTTGCGTAGTTCGTGTGTCGGAGGATTTGTTAGAGTGCGTTTCGTCATGCAACTGCCGGGACGGAATGGTGGACCGAAAGACAGTGGAAACCGGTACCGATCAGTTGTTGTGCGACGTCGCAGCGGGCGTTGCGACGATCACGCTGAATCGTCCGGACAAGCGCAACGCGCTGTCGAACGAACTGACGCCGGCGCTGCGCCAGACGCTGCTGAACGTCGATGCGGACCCCGCGGTGCGCTGCGTCGTGATCACTGGCGCGGGGCGCGCGTTCTGTTCCGGCGGCGACGTGTCCGGCATGGGCGGGCAGAGCGCGCCGGCCGACGCGCCGCGGCCCACGCTCGAAGACGCGATCCGCAAACTGCAGCACGGTCAGGAGACATTGACGCTGCGCCTCTTCGATCTCGCGAAGCCGACGATTGCGGCGCTGCCGGGTGCCGCGGCCGGTGCGGGGTTGTCGATTGCGCTGGCGTGTGACCTGCGCGTCGCTGCGAAGAGCGCATTCGTCACCACGGCATTCGCCAACATCGGTCTGTCGGGCGACTACGGCGGTAGTTGGCTGCTGACGCGGCTCGTTGGGATCGCTCGCGCGAAAGAGCTGTATTTCACGGGTCGCCGTGTCGGCGCCGACGAGGGCCTCGCGCTCGGTATTTTCAACGAGGTTGTCGCCGACGACGAACTGATGGCGCGCACGCGGGCACTGGCCGAATCGATCGCCGCCGGTCCGCCGATCGCGCTGCGTTATATGAAGGAGAACCTCAATCGGGCCGTTGGCGTCGACTTGCGCAGCGCACTCGCGCTCGAGGCGGATCGTATGGTCCGCTGCACTCGCACCGACGACCACCGTGAAGCCGTCGCGGCGTTCATGGCTAAACGCAAGCCGACATTTCAAGGCAGATGACCGGAGAGACGATCATGGCGATCAACGTCGAGTTCCTGTTTGATTTTGGCAGTCCGAATGCGTACCTGAGCCACCTGGTGATTCCGCGGATCGAGGCGCGCACAGGTGTGCGCTTCAGATACGTGCCGGTGCTGCTCGGCGGCGTGTTCAAGGCGACCAACAACGTTTCACCCGCGGTGTCGCTGCAAGGCATCAAGAACAAGCCGCAGTACACGCAGCTCGAAACGAAGCGGTTTCTGGCGCAGCACAGCATCACGAACTACGCGCCGAACCCGTTTTTTCCGGTCAATACGTTGACGATCATGCGTGGCGCGGTATTCGCGCAGTCGCAGGGATTCTTCGAGAAATACGTCGACGAGGTGTACCGCCACATGTGGGCGCAGCCGAAGAAGATGGACGATCCGGCGGTCATCAAGGCCGCGCTCGAGGAAAGCGGACTGCCGGCCGACGCAATTCTCGCGGGTACCCAATTGCCTGACGTGAAGCAGCAGCTGATCGCGAACGTCGACGACGCGGTCGCGCGGGGCGTTTTCGGGTCGCCGAGCTTCTTCGTCGGTGCGGAGTTGTACTTCGGCAAGGATCGGCTGCGCGACGTCGAGGAAGAGATTGTGCGGCAGAAAGGCAGCCGATGAGCGCGCCCAACGACAACGGCGAGGTGCGCAGCGAACGCGACGGCCACATCGTCACGATCACGGTCGATCGCGCAGCAAAGCGCAATGGGTTCACGCCTGAGATGTTCGAGGCGCTGTCGGCCGCGCTGACCCGGCTCGATGAAGATCCGGATCTGTGGGTCGGTGTCATCACGTTCGCGGGGCCGCACACGACGGCGGGGCTGGATCTGCCACGCTTCGCCGCAGCGTTTGCGTCGAATGAGCGTGCTGCGCCGGTCGATGCGCCGACAAATGAAAGCGTCGACGCGTTCGCGCTGCGCCGCCGTTGCCGCAAACCCGTCGTGATGGCGGTGCAGGGCATCACGTTCACGATCGGCATCGAAATGTTGCTCGCGGCCGACATCGTCGTTGCCGCCGACGACTGCCGGTTCTGTCAGATGGAACCGAAGCGCGGGCTCGCGGTGTTCGGCGGTGCGCATGTCCGCTATGTCGAGCGCGCCGGGTGGGGCAACGCGATGTACCACCTGTTGCGTGCCGATGAATTCGGCGCGGCGCGCGCGTTGCAGCTCGGCTTCGTCCAGGAGGTCGTCCCAGCCGGGCAGCAGTTCGAACGCGCGCAGGCGATCGCGGCAGAAATCTGCACGCTCGCGCCGCTCGCGGTGCAGGAAATCAAGCGCGGTGCATTGGTGTATCTCGAACACGGCGAAGCGGCCGCCTTTGCCGAAATCCCCGCGATGCGGCTGCGTACGGCGGGATCCACGGACTTCGCCGAAGGACTCGCGTCATTCCGCGAAAAGCGCGCGCCCCGGTTCGAGGGTCGCTGACGGTTTATTTTCCGCCCGGCTAAACCAATCGGGCGATCGCCGCCGTCTAAGCCGACAATCATCCCAATTTCGGCTTGCTGCGGTGGGTCTGGCGATCGAACGGTTCTCCGACAAAGTTGCGCCCGGGCTCACCGACGATGCGCCGCTGATCGACGCGGCGCGCAGCGGCGATCGGCGCGCGTTCGAATCGCTGTACCGACTGCACGTTGGGCGCGTCTATGCGTTGTGCCTGCGGTTGACCGCGCACGTCGAAACCGCTGAAGAATTGACGCAGGAAGCGTTTGTGCGCGCGTGGCAACGACTGTCGAGTTTTCGCGGTGAGAGCGCGTTCGGCACGTGGCTGTATCGGCTCACCGTCAACGTCGTGTTCGATGAACAACGATCGCGGCGGCCGTGGTTGCGCCGCCTCACGAGCGTCGACGACGCCGACGAGGTTGCGGGGCTCGAACATTCGAGCTCCGACGCCGACCACCACGATCTCGAATCCGCGATCCGGCGGCTGCCGCGCGGCGCGCGCACGGTGTTCGTACTGCACGACGTCGAAGGCTGGCAACACGATGAAATTGCGTCACGCGGCGGTATCGCCGTCGGCACGAGCAAAGCGCATCTGCA
>CAYUMA010000177.1:0-4277 GCA_964445675.1 uncultured Pseudomonadales bacterium
CAGGTCAAAGCGGTGTGCGAACCGGACGCCGCCCCGCGCGTGCGCGCAGCGCTCGCGCAAGTCCCCGGCGTGAAGGACGTCGTCGTCGTCGGCCTCGGCGGTCCTGCGCGTGTGACCGCGCCGTCGTGACGATACTCGCCAGCGCGCCCGGCAAACTCGTCATCAGCGGTGAGTACGCGGTATTGGTCGGCGCGCCGGCGTTGGTGCTCGCGGTCGACCGTCGCATGACGTGTGCATTGCGCGAAGCACTTCACGAAGCTCTTCACGAAAGAGCACCGGTCGGCTGGCATTTCAACAGCCACGGTTACGCGACAGACACGCATCACCCCCTCGCGACGCTGTTGGCGGATACGCCGCTGCCACGCGACGATCCCGCTTACCTGTGCCAGCACGTGCTGCGGCAGCTGCGGATCGCCGGCATCGGGCTCGACGCATTGCCCGAGCAGCTTTCGATCGACACCGATTCGCGCGCCGGATTCGACGCCGGCCATAAACTCGGCCTCGGTACCAGCGCGGCAGTCTGCGCGACGTTGACCGGCGCGCTGCTCGAACGCTGCGACAGCCCTACCCCCTCTCGCTCCCCTGTTCTTCTAGCCAGTGACGTATTTCCGCTCGCGCTCGCTGCACATCGCGCCGCCCAGAGCGGGCGCGGCAGCGGCGTCGACGTCGCCGCCGCGTGTCACGGCGGATTGATTCGCTACTCGATCGCGCCCGAACCGCATATCGCACGGCTCCCATTCCCCGCGGGCGTTGCGTTCGCGGCGATCTGGACCGGTGCCAGCGCCGACACGCGCAGCCACATCGCGAGCTTCGATGCGTGGCGCCGCGGGTCGATCCCGGCCGCGCTTGCGCAGTTGATCGGCGCAGCCGCACAGGTCGTCGGCTCGGTGCCGGACGCGCGGGAGTTCGTGCGACAATTGCGTGCCTACGCGATCACACTGCAAGCACTCGATGCGAGCGCCGGGTTGGGAATCTACAGCACCGCGCATCGAACGTTGACGGACCTCGCGCACAAGCTGGGGATCGTCTACAAGCCGTGCGGGGCTGGCGGCGGTGATCTCGGCATGGCGTTTGCGCTCGAACCCGAGGCGCTGGCCGCGTTCGAACGCGCAGCGTACGCCGCAGGGTTGAATCGGTTGCCTCTGGAGTTGGATGAACATGGCATCACCGTCAGCGTCGAAGGATAGCGGCCAGTCGCGGATTCCGAATTTTTTCCGGATGACGATCCGCGAGCGCCTCGAAGCGCTGCGTGAACGGGGTCTGTTATCCGACGACGACATCGCATTGCTCGCCGCCGGCGATCACACGCTGCGCATCCAGGTCGCCGACAAGATGATCGAGAACGTCGTCGGCGTGCTCGGCCTGCCGCTCGGTCTTGCGCTCAATTTTCTGATCAACGGCCGCGACTACGTCGTGCCGTTGTGCGTCGAAGAGCCATCGATCGTCGCCGGACTTTCGGCCGCGGCGCGCACCGCGCGGTTATCGGGTGGATTCAAAGCGAGCGCGACCGACCCGATCCTGATCGGTCAGGTGCAACTCGTCGACATGGGCGATCCGTTGACGGCGATCGCCGCGCTTTCAGCGCACCGCGAGGAAATCGTTGCGCTCGCCAACAGCCTGCATCCAAAAATGGTCGCGCGCGGCGGCGGCGCGCGTGACATTGAACTCTTCCACCACCACGCGCCCGAGGACGGCCGCGAGATGGTCGTGCTGCATCTGCTCGTCGATACCCGCGACGCGATGGGCGCCAACCTCGTCAACACGATGTGCGAAGGCGTGGCGTCGCTCGTCGAGTCGATCACCGGCGGCAATGTATTTCTGCGCATCCTGTCGAATCTGACCGATCGCGCGCTCGCACGCGCGCAGATGGTCATTCCGGTGAACAATCTCGAAGGCAAAGGTTTCAGCGGTGCTCAGGTACGCGACGGCATCATCCTCGCGAACGATCTGGCGACGGTTGATCCGTACCGCGCTGCAACGCACAACAAGGGCATCATGAACGGCGTCGACGCCGTCGCGCTCGCGACCGGCAACGACTGGCGCGCGATCGAAGCGGCCGCGCACGCATATGCGGCGCGCGCCGGACGTTATGCGGCGCTAACGCGCTGGTACAAGAACGAGCGCGGCGATCTCGTCGGCGAACTCGAGATGCCGATGAAGGTCGGCACCGTCGGTGGCTCGCTCGAGAGCAACCCCACCGTGCGCATCAATCACCGGCTGCTCGGTTCGCCGGACGCCCGCGAACTCGCGTCGATCATGGCCGCCGTCGGCCTCGCGCAGAATTTTGCGGCGCTGCGGGCGCTGTCGACCGACGGCATTCAACAAGGCCACATGACGCTGCACGCGCGCAGCGTCGCGACCACTGCCGGCGTGCCCGAACCGCTGTTCGACACGGTCGTCGAAGCGTTGATCGAATCCGGTGAAATCAAAGTCTGGAAGGCGAAGGAGCTCGTCCGCACGCTCGTGTCGCATCGGCAGCACGTGCCGGAAGGCGAACGCCGCAGCTTCGCCAACGGCAAGGTGATCCTGCTCGGCGAGCACGCGGTGGTCTACGGTCGGCACGCAATCGCGGCGCCGATTCCGCTGGCGGTGGAAGTTCGCATCCTCGACGCATCGGAGGGCGTGCGCCTGCTGGTGCCGCGCTGGGGCGTCGAACAGCGCATCCGCTCGGTCGAAGAGCACCCGCAAGGTGTGGCCGGCATTCTCGCGATGCTGTTGAAAGAACTGGCGCTCGACGAGCGGACGATGGACATCGAAGTGTTTCCGCACATTCCGCGCGCAATGGGACTCGGCGGTTCGGCGGCGCTGGCCGTCGCCATCATTCGCTCGTTAGATACGCGCTTCGCATTGAATCTGTCGCTCGAGCGCATCAATGCGCTCGCATTCGAGTGCGAAAAAGCCGCGCACGGAACGCCATCGGGCGTGGACAACACCGTCGCGACCTACGGCCAGATGGTGTTGTACAGCAACGCATCGCGGCCCCGTTTTTCGACGCTGACGACGCGCGTGCCGTTGCCGATCGTCATCGGTATCTCGGGTAAAGAGAGCCTGACCGCGAACAACGTCGCCCACGTCCGCACGGCGTGGCAGCGCCAGCCGGAGCGCTACGAGTCGCTGTTCGACCAGATCGACGGGCTCGCACTCGCGGGTGTCGACGCACTCGGCGCGGGGGATCTGACGGAACTCGGCGAACTGATGAACCTCAATCACGGCCTGCTCAACGCACTGCAGCTGTCAACCCCGGAACTCGAGGAAATGATCCACATCGCACGGCGCACGGGCGCGGTCGGCGCGAAGCTGACGGGCGGCGGTGGCGGCGGATCGATCATCGCGTTGTGTCCAACCGGCGCGGAGGCAACAGCCGCGGCGATCGAGGCGGCGGGCTACCAGACATTGACGTTCACCGTCGAGCCGCCGGCAACGTCATGACCCGCTCGCAGACGCGCAGCCAGATCGTCTCATCCGACGCCGAACGGCTGATCCTCGTCGACTCGAACGACCGTGAACTCGGCACGTCGCCAAAATCCGACTGCCACGACGGCGACGGCATCCTGCATCGCGCGTTCTCGCTGTTCGTGTTCAACGCCGACGGGAGCTTGCTGATCCATCAGCGCCATGCCGACAAGCGGCTATGGCCGCTGTTCTGGTCGAACAGCTGCTGCAGCCACCCGCGCGCGGGCGAGGACATGGAACTGGCCGTCAGCCGGCGCCTCGAACAGGAGCTTGGTCTGCGCGCCGCGCTTCGATTCATGTACAAGTTCGAATACGCGGCCGCATTCGGCGATATCGGCAGCGAACACGAACTGTGCTGGGTCTACGCGGGGACGACGCGCGCCGAACCGGTCGTCAACACCACCGAGGTCGCGGCGTGGCGCTGGATCACACCCGCCGCGCTCGATGCCGAACTCAGTGCGACCCCCGATCGCTTCACGCCGTGGTTCAAGCTCGAATGGCAGGCGCTGCGCGGCACGTACCGCGTCCGTCTCGAACAGGCGATCCGCCCCTAGCCTGAGCGGGGAGTTCATTCGAGCCGCAGATGCGACGTATCGGGCGGCGCCGGCGGCGGCGCGTCATCGGCGTCCATCAGCAATGTTCCCGCCGGGGTCAGCTCAAAATCGATGGCGTCGACATCGAACGCCGGCTCGACGTCCGGTGGCGGCGGAATCAGCTCGACACCGACGTTCGCAATCTCCCACTCCGGCGCATCGGTCGCGGCGACCTGCGCCGGCACCGTAATGCCGAGAGCCGCACCGAGCGCGGCGATCGACAGATGAGAT
>CAYUMA010000178.1:0-2615 GCA_964445675.1 uncultured Pseudomonadales bacterium
CAACGTGAATGTGACCGTCGGTCTGATCAATCCGATTGCGATGGATGAGGGGTTGCGATTCGCAATCCGCGAAGGTGGCCGTACCGTCGGCGCAGGCGTCGTCGTCAAAATTATCGAGTGAGTGCAGTGCGCCTCTGGGCGGTCGTTGGCAATGAGGCCGCACCAGAGGTGTCGAATGGAATGAACATGGACTGCGCGTTTGACTCCTGTCGGAGCGCTCTGTAGAATCCGGCCTCCTTTTTCCATGGGGTGGCTCTTCTTTCCCTTAAAACAAAGGGATGGAGTCAAAACGTCGTGCAGAAGCAGCGCATACGCATTCGATTGAAGGCATTCGATCACCGGTTGATCGATGTGTCGACCCAGGAAATCGTCGACACCGCGAAGCGAACCGGTGCACTGGTACGTGGACCGATTCCGCTGCCTACGCGTAAGGAACGATTCACCATTTTGGTGTCGCCGCACGTGAACAAAGATGCGCGCGATCAGTATGAAATACGCACCCACAAGCGGCTGCTCGACATCGTCGAACCGACCGAGAAAACCGTGGATGCGTTGATGAAGCTCGATTTGGCCGCGGGAGTCGAGGTCCAGATCAGCTTGAACTAGAACTGCTTCGCTGCGCCTAAGGGCGCCCGTCGGTACCGCACGGCAGACGAGGTGGTGCATCAGGGTCCCGAAGGGGGATCACAGATTGGGCAGAGACCGTTTGCGAGCTTTCATGGCGAAAGCGAGCAAGCGGCTTCTGCATCTGGCCGAGTCTAAGGACCGGCGGCGTTTGATATTTTGAGGAATGGCGATGGCCATCGGTGTGGTTGGTAGAAAGAGCGGAATGACCCGGATCTTCACCGAGGATGGCCGGTCGATCCCGGTAACCGTCATCGAAGTCGATCCGAATCGGATCACTCAGCTCAAGACCCAGGAGCGTGATGGTTACACCGCGGTACAGGTCACCACGGGTTCGCGCAAACCGCAGCGTGTCACCAAGGCGCTGGCCGGCCACTTTGCGAAAGCAGGTAGCGTCGCGGGGCGCGGGATGTGGGAGTTTCGGCTCGATGGACCGGCGGCCGCGTCCGAGTTGACGTTGGGTGGGACGCTCGGCGTCGATCAATTCGAGGCGGGCCAGAAGGTCGACGTGTCCGGTGTGTCGAAGGGCAAGGGCTATGCCGGCACCATCAAGCGTTGGAATTTCGCAGGGCAGGACGCGACGCATGGTAACTCGGTGTCGCACCGCGTGCCCGGATCGATCGGTCAGAACCAGTCGCCGGGGCGCGTCTTCAAAGGCAAAAAAATGTCGGGCCACATGGGCAATCGGCACATGACCGAGCAGAGCCTCGTCGTGGTTCGAGTGGATACGGAGCGCAGTCTGTTGCTCGTCAGAGGTGCAGTCCCCGGTGCGACGGGCGCGGACGTCTACATTCGTCCCGCAGTGAAAGCGTGAAGGGCGCGCCGATGTTGCAGGAGTTGACAGTATGAATTTGAACTTGGCGGCACCCCGCGGCGGCACGGTGGAAATCTCCGAGTTGGCGTTCGGGCGCGAGTTCAACGAGCCGCTGGTGCATCAGGTGGTCGTCGCCTACCTCGCGGGTGCGCGGCAGGGCACGCGCAAGCAATTGACGCGTGCCGAGGTGAGTGGGGGTGGCAAGAAGCCGTGGAAGCAGAAGGGAACCGGTCGCGCGCGGGCGGGTAGCAGTCGCAGCCCGTTGTGGCGAAGCGGCGGCATTATTTTTGCGGCGCGCCCGCAAGATCATTCGCAGAAGGTGAATCGGAAGATGTATCAGGGGGCGCTGCGCTGTATTGCGTCCGAGCTCATCCGCCAGAACCGCCTGATTGCGATCGACACCTTCTCCGTCGACAGCCCGAAGACCCAATCCCTCCTCGCCAAGCTCAAAACCCTCGATCTCGCCAACGTTCTCATCGTCACCGAATCTGTCGACACCAACCTGTACCTGTCGGCGCGCAACCTCAAGAACGTCGATGTCTGCGATGTCGCTGCGCTCGACCCGGTGGCGTTATTGAGTCATGAACGCGTGCTGATCACGGTCGCAGCGCTGAAGCGGTTCGAAGAGGTGCTGGCATGACGACCGAAAGACATTTCACGATCCTGATCGCGCCGCATTTCTCGGAGAAGGTCGCGTCGTTGACGGACGCCACGAATCAGTACGCCTTCAAAGTGGCCCGCGATGCGACCAAGCCGCAGATAAAAGCAGCCGTCGAGTCGATCTTCTCCGTCAGAGTTGCGAATGTGTCGACGCTGAATGTCAGAGGCAAGGAAAAGAAAACCCAACGCGGCATGTCGCGCAAGAATCACTGGAAAAAAGCCTACGTGCGGCTGGCGCCCGGTCAGAGCATCGATCTGACGGCGACGGATTGAGGGACGATCGATGGCAATCATCAAGACCAAGCCCACTTCGCCCGGACGACGATTCGTCATCAAGATCGTCAATCCGGAATTGCACAAGGGCGAACCGCACTGGCCGTTGGTCGAGAGTCAGAACCGCAACGGCGGGCGCAACAATGCCGGCCGGATCACGACGCGACATCAGGGCGGCGGCCACAAGCAGCACTATCGATTGATCGATTTCCGTCGCGACAAGGACGGCATTCCGGCGGTTGTC
>CAYUMA010000179.1:0-1724 GCA_964445675.1 uncultured Pseudomonadales bacterium
GCGGCGGCCAGTGGGTCAGGACGTCGCCGACCGCGTCGAAGTTGCACGGTGCGCTGCGCCGTTGGGCGAACCTCACCGGCACGCCAAGCGGTTCGAAGCCCGGACAGGAACGCCTCGAGCGAGGGCGGCGCGGTGCTCGTCTGCGCTTGATCGGCGATATCGACGAGCCGCTGTTGTGCCGCGCGTATATCCCGAAGTAACCGGACCGGGTCGAGCGTGTCCGCGAGGGCTTGCAGGTTCTGCTTAACGTCATCCGGCGTCTCCGGGTGATCCATCATCCGTTGATGAGGCGTGGCCGGCGGATGATAGCGCTTGTACGCCTGCGCACCGTCACGGTGCTTCGCGGCCAGCTTGAACGACGGTTGGAAGAAATTCACGAACAGTCGTACCGCCGCGTAGAGTTCCGCGAGTGCTGCCGCAGCGACCGGACCTTCCAGGCGCCGATACCCAACTATCTTGCGCACGATGGCGCCGTTCTTCTGCTCGATCCAGGCTTGGTCATTCTTTCGGTAGGGTCGGCAGCGCGTAAACTCGATATCCGCGCTCACGCAATAATCGCGCAGCGTCGCGTTTATGAACACCGAGTCGTTGTCCGTGTCGAGACCGCGCATGGGCACCGGCATCAGGCGGCGTAACTCCGTGAGCACCGCGGCCAACAGCGTTTGCTCGCGCACCAGCAGCGGGGCGCATTCTGTCCACCCCGTCGCAATGTCGGTCACCACCAGCGTCTGCGTAAAACTACCACTGGCGACCGGACCGCTGTGCGAGACCAGGTCGGCTTCGAAAAAGCCTGGCGGGGGATCACCCCAATCCCCGAACGTCCGGATCGGTATGCTTCGCCGCAGCGCTGTCGAGGCCACGCCACGGTGCCGATTCTTCCGTCCCGCTGTCTTCACCGCGCGCAATGCCCGATCCAGCGTCGCTGCACTCATGCGCAGCAACTGGCGGCGGACCTCGACATCCAATTGCAAGTGGCCGTGACGTTCCATCGCGCCGAGCAACATCGGTATCAACGGTCGCAACCGCTTGCCACAAATCCGGTCGGACGCTTCCCAGATCACCACCAGCGCCGCCCGTACCGCATCGCCGTACAACTGGCGTTCGCGTCGTGCACCCCCGGCGCTATCCGTCAGGCTGCTGCGCAGCAGCCGCATCGCGTGTTTGCGATGCAAGCCCGTCACCGCGGCGAACTCATCCAAAATCCGCGTCTTCTCCGCTCGACCGCTGCTTGCGTATCGACCGCGGATCGCGCCCACCAAGTCATCACAACTCGTCATGCTCATCGTCCTCATGGCCGCCCCCGATCGTTTCGTCTCGGGAGCAAATTACATGAGGCAACGACCTCGTCGTCGGGAGCATTTCAGGTGAGGCAATGCGTGTTCTCATCCTGATTGTCGCGCCGCACCAGCGTATGCAACAGCGTGTACACGTAGCGATAGGTCGATGCGTCTCCTTCCTTCAGAAGGGAGAAGTAACGCCCGAACGGTTGGGCAACTTGCAGCAGCCCCCCGCCGAACTTGACGGAACCGCCCTCGTCCCAAATAGGCAGGTCCGAGACTCCGATCGCTTGGAGCCACTTGTGGACGGCCCCAGGCTCGAGTCGCGCATAAAGAGCCTCGTTGGCCTGCGTAACAACGTAGATGGGCCGCTTGGCGCTGCGCAATGGCTCGAACAGCCTAAGGCGAACCGGCACGTCCCGGTTGCCTTTATTCAGGGTCGGGGTT
>CAYUMA010000180.1:0-2907 GCA_964445675.1 uncultured Pseudomonadales bacterium
GATTTATCCGGCGAATCGCCTGCGGCATTACGAGCGTTCTGCGACGCTGCCGCGCGGCCTCATTCCGCTCGGCGATGCGTTGTGCAGCTTCAATCCGACCTATGGTCACGGCATGACGTCGGTCGCGCTGCAGGCGGAAGCGCTGCTGATGACACTCAATCAGCGCGAGACCGAGTCGCTCGATGCGCTGCTGCAGACGTATCTCGAGCGCGCAGCCGAGGTCGTGCGGATGCCGTGGCGGCAAGCGAACTACAACGATTTCCTGTATCCAACGACGCAGGGCGACCGCGCGATGTTCACTCCGGAGGAAATGCAGTACCGGATGGAAATTCAGATCGCGGCGACTAAAGACACCGTCGTGCGCCAGCTGTCGCAGGAAGTCGGCCACCTGCTCGTGCCGTTCGAACGCTTGATGGAACCCGACGTGCGCGCGCGCGTCGCAGCGGCGCTCGCGCAGAACGGAACCTGACCGGCGCGTTTTTACGCCTGGGAAAAAATGGCGCGCAGCGCCGATAGCCCGATCCATGCACCCATTGCGAGCAACGCGGCGAAAGCCGCTCTGCGCATCGCCGTCTCGCCGAATGCGGGCGGGAAGCGGCGACCCAACCACGCGCCGAGCAGCACCGCCGGCAGGCCGATGCCGGCGAGTGTCACAACGTCCATCGTCAACTTACCCGTCGCGGCGACCATCAAAGTACGCGCCAGCGTCGTGATCGCAAAGCAGCCGAGCAGCGTCGCGCGGATTTCCGTGACGGTGAGCGGCTGGCGATAGCAGAACCAGCCCATCACTGGCCCCGATGCGGCGAACAGTCCGCCGAGCAGGCCACCCGCAAGCCCCGCCGTCAGCGTTCCCGCGGTCCCTGACAACGTTGCGCGCGGCTGCGGGCGCAGCATCATCGAGGTGCTGCCGCCGATCAGGAATAGCGCAAGCAGCAACTCGAGCCATGCCGTCGCGTCGGCATTGAGTACACCGAGCAGCCAGATTCCGAGCGCAATGGCGGGCAGCTGTGCGAGCGACAGCAGGCGCAGCGTGCGCCCCTGGACGAGGTGATAGTGACCGCGCAACGACAACAGGATGTTGACGAGCGACAGCAGGCTCACGGTCGCCGCGACCGTTTCGAAGTCGTAGAGCTGCGTCGTTGCGGCGAACGCGATGATCAGTAAGCCCATCGCGAAACCCGCGACGGATTGGACATAGCTGCCGATCAACACGATCGCGAGGAATAGCGCGATGGCCATCGGGGTTGTCGCGCCTCAGCGGTCGCGTTGGAAGACGACGCTCCCTCGCGCTGTCGTCTCGACGACCGCGAGCTCGAGCAGCGTCTGCGGCTCCATCGCGAGTGGGTCGCGCGACAGCGTCACGAGGTCGGCTTGTTTGCCGACAGTCAGCGAACCTTTGCGGTTTTCCTCGAAATACTGATATGCACCGTTGACGGTGAGTGCGCGCAGCGCATCTTCGATGCCGATGCGCTGATCCGGACCGATCACGTCGCCGCTGCGCGAAATCCGATTCACCGTCGCCCACAGCAGCCGGATGCTGTCGGGCGGAACGACGGGTGCGTCGTTGTGGATCGTGAACGGTATCGCGCGCTGGAGGGCCGAATGCGTGGGGCTGATCCGGTACGCGCGTTCCTTGCCGAGCACCGAATCGCGGTGCCAGTCGCCCCAGTAAAACGTGTGCGCCGCGAAAAACGACGGAATCATGTGCAGCTCGTGGATGCGGTCGAGCTGGTCCTCGCGCACGGTCTGCGCGTGGATCATCACGGTGCGGTGGTCGATGGTCGGGGCGACTGCGACCGCTTTGGCGACGGCCTCGATCAGCATCTGCGCGGCGGCATCGCCGTTCGCGTGGGCGAGCACCGGAATCCCAGCCGGCAGGAAGCGCGCGAGCGCGGCATCGACGAACTGTTGGGGGAAAATCGGGTAGCCGCGGTAGTCGGCACTCTGGCCGGACGGCGGTACGAGATACGGTTGCGACAGGAACGCGGTCTTGCCTTGCGGCGAGCCGTCGAGAATGAGCTTCACGCCGCCGAACGCGATGCGATTGTGGTACTCGTGCAGTGGAACTTCGGGCAGCTTCTGCGCGACGTCGACGATGCGCGGATAAAACACAACGTCGAGCGGCGCGGTGCCGGCCTGTGCGAGGCGCTCGAGCGCGGCGACGTCGGCAGGCGCACTCGCGCCATCCTGCACGGTCGTAAAACCAAAACTCGCATACACGTCGAGCGCCCGCCGCAATGCATCGGCCGTCACCGGCGTCATGATCGGGGTGCGACCCACCAGCGCGCCGATCGCCGCTTCCTCGGCGACGCCGTTCGGTTCGTTGCCGTGGTCGCGGCGCCGGAAATGACCGCCCGGCGGGTCGGCGGTCGCCGCCGTGATGCCGCCCGCGGCGAGCGCGGCGCTGTTGGCGACGGCGAGATGGCCTGACACGTGCAGAATCAGAATCGGTGTGTCGCTCGATACCGCGTCGAGGTCGTCGCGGGTCGGGTGACGCAGCTCCACGAGCAGCGAATCGTCGTAGCCCCAGCCGACGATCCATTCGCGCGAGCGGTCTTTCAGTTGCGTGCGCAGCGCTTGTTGTAGCGTCGCGATGTTGGTCACCGCACCGACCGGCGGTGACGACAGGTTCACGCGGTCGATGAATCCGGCGAGCATCGTCACGTGGCCGTGGGCATCGATGAACCCCGGCAGCAGCGCGCGTGCGCCCAACTCGACGACGCGCGTCGACGGGCCGACGAGCGCGCGACACGCGGCGTCGGCCGCGACGCAGACGATCTCTTCGCCGCGCGTTGCGAGCGATTGCGCACGCGGGAGAGCGGTGTCGA
The DNA here is from genome assembly GCA_964445675.1 of uncultured Pseudomonadales bacterium. Taxonomy (GTDB): domain Bacteria; phylum Pseudomonadota; class Gammaproteobacteria; order Pseudomonadales; family Azotimanducaceae; genus DATJGR01. The sequence goes on from CAYUMA010000180.1 coordinate 2,829, forward strand.
ACGTAATGATGTGATCGCCGACGTAGACGGTGTCGGCCGGCGCCGACGCGGCGTTTGCGGCGCCGCTCAGTGCGGCGGA
>CAYUMA010000181.1:0-4580 GCA_964445675.1 uncultured Pseudomonadales bacterium
GAGATCATCTGCGCCGTGGCGCGCTGCCCGCCGAGCAGCGCGTACTTGCTGTGCGACGACCAGCCGCCGAGCATGACGGCATAGACCGCGAGTCCAGCGATCGCGAAGAAAAACAGGATCCCGACGTCCGGTGTCGCGACAACCCACGTTGGCGTGAACGGCACAATCGCAAACGCCAGCATCATCAGACCGATCGCGAGCGCGGGTGCCAGAATGAACGTGAACCGGTCGACGAACGGCGGGTTCCAGTCTTCCTTGAAGAAAATCTTCACCATGTCGGCGGCGACCTGCAGCAGGCCGAACGGGCCGACGCGATTGGGGCCGTAACGGTCCTGCCACAACGCGAGCAGGCGTCGTTCGATCCAGATCATCTGTGCGCCGGCGAAAACCGCGCCGAGTAGAATGACGACGGCTTTGAATGCTGCCCAGAAGATCGCGCTGAGTTCGGGTGTGAGCCAGTCGAACACCGTCAGTCTCCAGCACCGACGCTGCACGGCGAGCCCGCATCGAACGGCGGCACGCCGGGCATCCCGACCGGCACTCCAACTGCACCGGACGGGAACGCTGCTTGCGTGCGCGCCGGCAACTCGAGCGTGCCGCCGCCGAACGTCACGCGCGCGATGCCACCGTCTTCAATTCCAAAGCGCTGCGCATCGTCGGGGTTCAACACGACGTAGCTTTCGATCATGCGGGCGCGGATCGGAGTCGACAGACTCGACAACTCCTCCGAGCCGAAGTGTTCGTACAGCGGCAGCAGTCGCGTCGACTCGCCCCTTTGCTGCACCGTTGGTTCGAAGTACCGCACCGTGGCCTGCGGCTCTGCCTCGAACAAGTGGACGCCCGGGTCGCCACCTTTCAGCGCGCCGCCGACCTCGGTCTGGAACTTGTTCCACGCTTGCGGTGAGTTCCATCCCGGCGCCCACGCAAACGGCAGCAGTTCCGGCGGCCGATCCTCGGCGCCGGCGCCGTTGTAGCCCTCCATCGAAAAACGCAGTGCCGTGTCGGGATCCTGCGTCGCGCGCGGCTCGTGCACGAACACGATCGCACGCGCGGCGGTGCGCCCGGACTGACGGTGCGACGCGCGTGCCATCCCCAGGCCGTGCATGCGGAATGCGGCACCGGGCGCGGCGTGCGCGACCCCCATGAATTGCGGCAGTTCGCCTTCGAGCGCGATCAGTACGGTGTCGAGGTTGTCGGTTTCCGCTGCGCCGCCGCGCACGCGGCCGAGCCAGCGCCATGCTTCGAGCGTCTCGATCGAGCGGTCGTAGTACGCGGGGTCGAAGTTCTGGAAATAGCGCTGCGCACGACCTTCCATGTTGACGAGCGTGCCGGTGGCTTCTGCAAAAGTCGCGGCGGGCAGGATCACGTCGGCGTGCAGCGCGGTGGTCGTCATCTGATGATCGAGTACGACAAGGTGGGCGTGCGCGAGCAACGGCGTCAGGACGTCTTTCGGTACGCGGCGTTCGAGGTCGTTCTCGAGGACGAGCATCACCGGCTCCTTCCCGGCGACGCGCGCGAGCGCATCTTCGAGCGGCGGCGCGTCGAAGAGCGCCATACCCAGACTGTTGGCCTCCGACACTGCGAGGCTTAGTCGCGCGTCGGGGTGACCACTCTTGTGCAGCGCCCACGCGACGTTCGCTGCCGCTTCGATGATGGCGGTCGAACCGAGCCCGGTACCGGATACGATCAGCGGGCGCTGCGCTGCGCGTAGCGCCGCGGCGATCTCGACCACGATCGCGGTGTTGTCCGGGTCGAGTTCCGCAGCAGGCGCCGGCGCGGCCGCGTCGAGTTCGTGCGCAACCGCGAAGCCGAGCTGTGCGATCGCGTCGGGGCCGATGCGCAACGCGCGCCGTGCGATGTCGTCGAGGCCGGTCGCAGCGGGACTCGCGATGAAGATCGGATGCATCTGATGCTGTGCGATATCGGCGGCCGACTTCGATTGCCATTCCGGCACGTGGATCGCGCGGCGCATTTCGTAAGCTTTGCCGCGTGCGGTCTGCCGCAGCGCCAGCGCGACGAGCGGCGCCGTCGCGAGCACGTCCTCGCCGAGCAACAGCACCGCGTCGGCCTCGCCGATCTCGCGAACTGTTGCCGATCGGACGCAACCGTCGCGCAACACGCGCAGCACCGTGCCGGTCAACTCGGCATCGTGCCGCGTCATACCACTGGAAAATGCGCTCGGGCCGACGAGCGCGCGCAACTGGTAGTTGGCCTCAAGACTTGCGCGCGGCGAACCGATACCGACGACCGGTTTACCCGACGCGAGCAAGTGGCGCACGCGCGCGATTGCGTGCGTGACCTCGACGGCGACGAGATGCGCGTCCAGTTTGATCAGCGGTTTGCGCGGGCGGTCTGTACGGTTGACGTAGCCGTAGCCGAAGCGGCCGCGATCGCACAGGAAATAGCCGTTGAGTTCGCCGTGATAGCGGTTCTCGATGCGGCGCACTTCACCGTAACGTTCGCCGGGCGAGATGTTGCAGCCGACCGCGCAGCCTGCGCAGATGCTCGGCGCGAACTGCATGTCCCACTTGCGCGCATAACGCTGCGAGTGGGTTTTGTCGGTGAATACCCCGGTGGGACATACCTCGGTGAGATTGCCGGAGAAAACGCTCTGCAGCGTGCCCGAGTGTTCGCGGCCGAAATAGACGTGGGCCGCGGAGCCGTAGACGCCGAAGTCGGTGCCGCCCGCGTAGTCGTTGTAATAGTGGACGCAGCGGTAGCACGCGATACAGCGATTCATCTCGTGCGCGATGAACGGCCCGAGATCCTGGTTCAGGTGCGTGCGCTTGGTGAAATGGTATTGGCGCTTGTGGTGACCCGTCATCACCGTCATGTCCTGCAGATGGCAATGACCGCCTTCTTCGCAGACGGGGCAATCGTGCGGATGGTTGGTCATCATCAGCGCGATGATCGCGGCGCGGAACTCGGTCGCTTCGGGATCGTCGATCGAGATGTACGTCTTGTCGGCCGCGGGCGTCATACACGACATCACGATGCGGCCGACCTTGTCGTGTTCGTCCCGATACAGCTTCACCGCGCACTGGCGACACGCACCGACGCTGCCAAGCGCCGGATGCCAGCAGAAATACGGAATATCGAGCCCTTGGCTCAGGCACACACGCAGCACGTTCTCGGCCGCGTCGACTTCGTAGGGTTTGCCGTCAACGTGAATGATCGCCATTGTCAGGCGACCGTTGCGCTGCCGATCGGCGTTTCTGCTCGGGCGAGCCCCGCGACGAACTCCGATTTGAAATATTTCAGCGCCGACTGCAGCGGTTCCATCGCCCCCGGCGCGAGCGGACAAAATGTTTTCCCCGGGCCGAGCCAGCGCGTCATCTTGCTGAGAACCTCGAGATCTTCGGGGCGGCCTTGCCCGGCTTCGAGCGCGCGCAGGATCTTCACGCTCCACGGCAATCCATCGCGACACGGCGTGCACCAGCCGCACGACTCGCGCGCAAAGAACTCTTCGAGATTGCGCACCGCCGCCAGGATGCTCTGGTCGTGCGCGACCACGGTGATGAGGCCCGTGCCCAGACGCGAACCGGCCTTGGCGATCGTCTCGTAATCCATCGCGAGATCCAGATGTTCCGGCAATAGGAAGTCCGTCGACGCCCCGCCGGGCAACCACGCTTTGAGTTTGCGTCCTGGCTGCATGCCGCCCGCATGCACTTCGAGAATCTCGCGAGCGCTGGTGCCGATCGGCAGTTCCCAACAACCTGGCTTGGCCGCGCGGCCGGAGCAGCCGTAGAGCTTGGTTCCGCTGTCTTTGCTTTTGCCGGCCGACAGGTCCTTGAACCAGTCGGTGCCGTTGGCGACGATGTGCGGCAGATTCGACAACGTCTCGACGTTGTTCACGATCGTCGGGCGGCCCCAGAGGCCCGCGATCTGCGGGAATGGAGGCTTCGCGCGCGGTGTCGCCCGGCGCCCCTCGAGCGAGTTGATCAGCGCGGTTTCTTCGCCGCAGATGTAGCGACCGGCACCGGTATGTACGTAGAGCTCGAAGCTCCAGGCGCCACCGAGGATTTTCTTGCCGATGTAGCCGGCCGCGCGCGCAGCGTCGATTGCCTCATTCAGGCGTTGCGCCGCGTCGACATATTCGCCGCGCAGGAAAATGTAGCCGGCGGTCGCCTGGATTGCGTAACTGCCGATCAACATCGCTTCGACGAGCTGGTGCGGCGCCTGCTCCATCAACAGGCGATCCTTGAATGTGCCGGGTTCCATCTCGTCTGCATTACAGACGAGGTATTTCGTACCGGTGTCCGGCCGCATCGGCACCAGGCTCCACTTCACGCCAGTCGGAAATCCCGCGCCGCCGCGGCCGCGCAAGTTCGAACCGTCGACGAGTGCCTGCACCGCCGCGGGCGTCAGATCTCTGAGCGCGCGCCGAAATGCCGCATAGCCGTTCTCGGCCTCGTAGCCCGCGAAGTCGAGCGGACCGGCAGCGCGATCGATGAGCCGCGTCAACGGGCGCGCGTAGTTGGGGTCCGCTGCGCTGCGCAGGCTCATCGCTGCGCGCCCGCGTGAACGCCCTCGGCGTTGCCAGCGCGGCCGAGGATTTCGGGAAGGCCCTGGCGGCCGCC
>CAYUMA010000182.1:0-1748 GCA_964445675.1 uncultured Pseudomonadales bacterium
TGGAAGCGCTGACACAATCCCAGTGCAACGCCATCGCAGACAAACTCAACAATCGACCGAGGAAACGACTTGCCTACAAAACACCGGCTCAACTTTTGGATGCATTCTGATCAGTGTTGCACTTCAAAGTTGAACCTAGACAGATTGAGCGACGCGCGACTGCGATCGACTCGCGCCTTGGTTCATCGGGCAGCGCGCCGCCCTTCCGGCAGTTCGAGTATCGCGCGCCTGAGTGAATCCGCTGGCGAGGCGCCAAATGCGGGTGTAACGTTCGATTCCCCTGGGAGGGGCATCAATGGGCGGACGTTTCTGAAGTTCGCCTCTGGGAGCCCGCGCCGGGCCGCACCGCGGAACTGTATAAGGCTGCCACCGAGGCGCGCGCCCTACAAACGAAGCTCGGCGCCACGGTATCCATCGGTACCGATCAGACCGGAACAGTGCATTACGCGATGACGTTTCCGGACTGGGCCACGTGGGGAGCGTTCCAGACGGCTTTGCGATCCGACAAGGACTGGACAGCGTTCTTCGCAAAGTTCGATGTCGCCAATCCGAGCGGAACTCCGGCGGGTGTGTTTTTTGTGACTACGCCCGTGGTCGCGAAAGCTCAGGCGGTCAGCCTGATCGCCAGTTGGGACGTTGATCCGGGAAAAACCGAAGCTTTCCTCGCGGAGGCGCAACCGTTCGTTACCCTCGACACCAAACTGGGTGGCAGCGTCGGTCTCAACATCGATGCGCTCGGTGACGTTCATTACGAAGTCACGTTCGACAGCATGACGTCGTACGGGAAATTCATTGACGCCATCCAAAAGAGCACGGAAAGAGCGGAGTTGACGAGGAAAGCGAACGAGAAGCCAATCGCGAATTTGGTCAAGTTCTACATCGTCGAGACTTATACGGGACCCTAGGTGATGGCGCACCGGGTCTGTTGGCGAACGGGCAGACCCTCCGGTTCCTCGTGCCGCCGGCACAGTACGTCGATGATGTAGTCGTAGTCCGGCCGGCGTCCATCCCAATTCGGCGTTGGCGTCCAGGCATCGATGCCGAACGCTTTTTGCGCATCGAATAGGACGGTGACATCGCCGGTGAGCACGACGTCATGAGCCCGCGGCACGATCGACCCGTTGGCGTTGCGGAACACGACCCCGGTGTACTCCGTCGCAACGCGGTAGCCGCCTTCGTGCACCAAACGATGGTGGTGCCGGCACAGCAGAATGAGGTTGTCCAATCGGGTTTCGCCGCCATCTGCCCAGTGGTGGACGTGGTGGCTATCGACGAAGCGTGTGTTGACACAGCCCGGGAACCGGCAACCGCCGTCGCGGCGCTTCAACGCACGGCGCAGCGCCGGCGGAATCGTCCGGGTTTTGCGCCCGATGTTGAGGGGTTCGCCTGCACCGGTCTCGAGGATTGGCACAACGGCCACGTCGCAGGCGATGCGCCGGACTGTATCGGCGGCAAGGACGACTCCATCCTCGATCATCGGCGCGTCGTCCCGATCGATGGCGCCATCCTCGCGTAACGTTTCCGCGGAAACGTGTACGGTCACTTGATAGCGGTCGGCGGTGTTGAGCCCTTCGTCGGCGTGGGGCGGTTGGCCCAGATAGCGTTCGGCCAGCGCGATCAGCGCATCAGCCTGGCGTGTCGAACGCGGCAGTTCTCCACTCGGTTCCGGTTGCTCCCGGTAGCACCAGTCGCCGGCGTGCTCCAACGCTTTCAGCAAAACGGCGCCCTGTTCAGGCGCCAATCGGCCT
>CAYUMA010000183.1:0-2858 GCA_964445675.1 uncultured Pseudomonadales bacterium
CGGCCTGTGGACCACCTGCGTCGCCGCGGCGGTGCTCATTCCTTATTGAAGCCGTTTTAGGACCCTTCTCGGCAAGGCAGCAAGCGTGCTATAATCTTCTGTGTGGCAAGGGTCTATCTGGAGACGAGCTTTTTCAGCGCATGCGTGACAACGCGCGCGGATGTAGACAGCCAATCATGGAAAAAGAGAAGCCTTGCGTGGCTCAAAGGTCAGGCGCCGCGACATGACCTATTTGTCTCCGAAGAGGTTCTCGGTGAATTGGCGGTGACATCCTATCCGCACAGCCGGGAAGCGCTTCGATTTACAGCAGGAATCGTGGTCCTGGAGGTAAGCGAGGAAGTTCTTGGGCTGGGTCAAGTGCTCATTGACGAGAAAGTGATGCCCGGACCAAACGTCGGCGACGCAGTGCATGTGGCGGTCGCCATCTACTACGGGCTGGAATACATGTTAACGTGGAACGTGAAACATCTTGCGAACTTGAACAAGCGGACGCATCTGGCCAAGGTCTGTTTAAAGGTGGGTCGTGTGCCACCGATGATCGTGACGCCCGATGTCTTGTGGGAAGAAGGTGAAGACTAGCATGGAGTCGCAAGCGCCTCGTGCGCCAACGGCGGTTGATGACACTCGGCTGGCTAGGGCAGCTATTAGTCAAGGTGGGTTTCCTGCCTTGAGAGAATACCTGCGCCGTGTGCGTGAGCAATACCGCTCTCGGACGGGGCCCTTTGCCGACCTGCCCAGCGACCAACCCGAAGATGTTTGCCGAGCCATTGCTGCCGCCGACATGGACGAGCCGCTGATCGACGAGGTTCGCGGCCTGCGAAAGGCGCTAGGTCAGCACGGGCAATAGTTTCCGCGAACGTAACACCTCAGCCGTTTGCAATGGTGGGACTGGGTAGCGGCGGGAGTTTGCCAGTGGCGAGGTAGGTTTGCAGAGCGGAGGCGATAGACGTTGTGGGATTTTGGCCTCGGAGTTTGAGGGTGCGGTAGACGGTCATGAGCACGGCCTGGGTGGCCGCTCCTTGTTGGGAGCGATTGGACTGGCTGTTTTTTCGGAGGATGACTGCCGGTCGAATCTGCCTCTCGGCGAAGTTGTTGTCGAAGGGCACGTCGGGCTTGTCCAAAAAGGTGAACAGGTGATCCCAATGGGCGCGCAGTCGCCTGGCCAGACGCAGAGCGTCGGCGTCGCCATACACCACACTGCCGTCCGATGCTTCCCACTGCGCAAGCTGCGTCAAGCGCGCATCGATCAAGTGAATGCGCCGCGCGTAGCGCTGGGGAGTAAAGTCCGGGCGTTTGCGCAGACGGATGCCATCGCGGACCAGTCGGCGGAGCTTCCTGGCAAACGCCTGCCACTCCTGGGACGTATTCCGCTCGTCGACCTTCTCCAACTCGCGCAACAGGTGCACGAGGCAGTACTGCCGATCGGCGGTCTCGATCGACTCGTACGGCGCCCAGAAGTCATGGATGAGCGTTCCGGCGAAAGCCTCGCCGAAGAACTTCTGCAAGGCCGGACTGCCCCGGCAACGATCGATCATGTAGTAACAAACGGTGTGATTGGCGAAGCACCACAACCAGTGGGTTTGCCCTTCGACTCGCCAACCGGTTTCATCGGCGTGCAAAACCGCGGATTGTTTGGCTTCTTGGGCGATCTGCTCGTACCATTCCAGCAACACTTCGGCCAGTCTGCGCCAGGCGTCGATCCATCCTCCGGAGGTGAGCCGGGTCTGCAGATGATATCCAAGAATTTCGATCACCTGGGCAATGGTGATTCCCAGTCCATAGTGAAACCAACTGGTCAGACCCACGATGTGGGTTCCCAGAGTTGCGCCGGGCATGGCCTCGGTCACCACGGGCTCGACGTCTTTCTTGCACTGGGGACAGTAGTCGCGATGGATCGTATGTTCCGTCACCACCGGTGTGATCTCTTCGGGAATGTCTTCGATGATCCGTGTGCGACTGCGGGTGCAGCGTTGCAATTTCCCCCCGCAGTCGGGACAGCGCTTCAGGCGGTGCTCGACGCGCCGATCGATGCGCTCGGGTGTCGCTCGTCGAACGCCGGGATGTCCGTTCTTCCCGCCGGGCTTTTTGCGACGCGAAGACGCGGCGGGCTTGGCATAGACGGGAATCATGCCCGACGGCGTGGAGGGTGTCATCGACGCATCACTTCCAGCCCGATTTTGCGATTGAAGTTCGGAAATGCGTGCATCCTGCTCGACGAGTCGCCGCGCCATGGCAGTCAGGATGAAGGTGACGGCTTCCGCTCCACGCGCATACAGTTGTCGGGCTCGTGTTTCGTCCAGCTTGCCGAGAAGGGCCGCTGCGACAATCACGTCCAGAGATTCAAACGCAATGGGCGTCCGTGCCACAATTGTGGCATATATCACACCACAAAAGACGGCGCAAATTACCCCAGATTAACAATTGCGGGTATTGCAAACGGCTGATGAGTTACCAAATTACAATCACCTCCGGTGCGAGGCGCATCGCACGGACAGGGCGATTTCATCTGAATTTGATGGGATCCCTTTGTCTCCGGAGTCTTCGACGCAAGCATGATGTAATACGTCGCGCTCGGCGTCAGGCCACCTATGCACAATTTGCTGTGCCGCCCGCTGCTGCCGCAGCCGTCGTCGCCGCATCCAATGAGCGAAAGTGTTTGACATGCTGATTGCTCGCTTGTCGGATCGGCCACTGCGAATAAGTTGACCAGTGAATCCCCTTCAGGGTCGCTCTCGCATGTGTCGATTTGCACCGACTCGTGGCTGGCCACGAACTTCAGCCACACACTTCCGAATCCGGTGGCTCCCGGTGCAGATGCGTTGCAACAAAAACCCGGATCATCCGGACTCTCGGTTGCC
>CAYUMA010000184.1:0-1765 GCA_964445675.1 uncultured Pseudomonadales bacterium
CCAGTACGTGTTCACGAGCATCGCGAACTTCCAGAATCAGATCGCGAACTCGCTGGTTTACAACAACGCCTACACCAACAATACCGACGACGGCGCCGCAATCTTTGGTTACGACGTCGATACCGTCTACCTGCAGGACGAGTGGCAAGTGTCGCCGGACTTCAAGCTGCAGGCCGGCGTACGCTGGGATTCGTATTCGAGTGGCGACGCCCCGCCGCTGAACACGAACTTCGAGAGCCGGTACGGCTTCTCGAACCAGAGCACCCTCGACGGGCGCGACCTGGTGATGCCGCGCATCGGATTCAACTGGCAGTGGCGTCCGGAAACGACGGTCTACGGCGGCTGGGGCCTGTTCGGCGGCGGTTCCCCCAACGTCTGGATCTCGAACAGCTTCTCGGTGGACGGCGTCAACGTCATCCAGCAGACGATCAACCAGAGCACGGCGCAACCGTATCGGGACCAGGCGCTGCTGGGCGTCGACGGATTCAACATCGCCCAGGAAGTCCTCGATCAGCACAACCTGCTGCGCGGCGACAGCCAGGTCAACGCGGTGGACCCGGATTTCGAGATCCCGTCGCAGTACCGCTGGAATCTCGGCATCAAGCACACGCTGCCCTGGGACGTCGAAATGAATGCGGACCTCGTGGTCTCGCGGGTCAAGGACGAAGTGGTGTGGCGTGACTTGCGCCTGATCCCGAATGCCGCACTGCCGCCGTCGCCGGACGGGCGCCCGCGCTACCTGTCGCGTGCTGACCTCTCGCCCTGCAACCCGGGTCAGATACCACCCGTCGGTCAGACACTCTGCACTCGACCGGCAGGACAGGACCTCCTGTTGACCAACACCAGCGGTGGTGAAGGCACGGTATTCGCGATTGATTTCCGCAAGACCTGGCGCACCGGCGCCGGTCGCTTCGACGCGATGATTGGCTACGGCAACCAGAACATCACCGATGTGAACTCCGGAACGAGTTCGACCGCATTGTCGAACTGGGACAGCTATGCAACGGCGGATCCCAACAATCCGGAACTCGAGACCTCGAACTACGAAATCGAACACCAGTTCAAGGGTCTGTTCTCCTGGAGCAAGGCGCTGTTCGGCGACTACGAGACCAGCGTTTCGCTGATTGGCGAGCGCCGCTCCGGACGCGCCTACAGCTACACCTTCGGCGCCGGCACCAGCGTGTTCGGCGATCCGCGCCAGGCGTCGCGTCAGCGGCATCTGTTCTATGTGCCGGGGGAACCCGGTACCGCGGGCGCCGTGATTTACGAGGTGCTCTGCACGGCGGCGAACGTGACTGCCGGCGTACCCGGTTGCGTAACGGTCGCCAACGTGAATGCCACGGCGTCGGCGGCATTCGGCGTGGCGACGGAGGCGTTCATACAGCGCGAGGGCCTCGAGAAGTATCGCGGCCGGATCGTGCCGCGTAATTCGCACACCAGCCCCTGGCTGTCGGTGCTCGACCTGCGCCTGTCGCAGGAGCTGCCGATCTGGGGCAAGGTGCGCAGCGTCGTGACGCTCGACGTGGAGAACCTTGCCAACCTGATCAACAACGACTGGGGCCAGCTGCGTCAGGTCAGTTTCATCTATGTGGCGCCGGTACTCGACGTCAATCGCATCGCAACGACCGGCTGCCCCGGTGGTTCGGCCACGTGCTACGTGTATCGGCCGCGCGCCGGCCAGACCGGACCGACCAGTCCGATCAACAGTCTGTCGGCACTGCCGTCGGTCTGGAGGGTCCAGCTCGGCCTCCGCGTCGAGTTCTGA
>CAYUMA010000185.1:0-2853 GCA_964445675.1 uncultured Pseudomonadales bacterium
TCCGCGGCCGCTTCTTCGGCCCAGCCCCACGTGCGCTCGACGCCGGTATTGTCGACGCCGGCCACCGACAGCAGACCGACGCCTTGTTTGCCTGTTGCCGTCGGACCCGCGGGCGTAAACGACGCGGCAACAGAAACGGGAAGGTGCGGCTCGGAATACGAAACCAGCTGCAGCTGCGCGTCCTTCAGCTCGAACCAATCCGTCGGTGTTGAGTGGGAATGAGATGAAAAACCCAGCGAAAACGCTGACATTTCGGCAACTCGCGCTTCAGAGCCACTTTCCATGTTCAAACTCATCATTCACCATCCACACGCTGCATTCGCGTTCGCTTGTGCAGAGCTTCCCTAGTGTCCAAACCGGCACCCCGCACGCGAAATGAATTCGGACGAGCACGAAGGTGACCGCCTAGAGGTGGTTCGATTTGCCGGCTCCGATCGGCTTCGATACCCTCGCCTCGAAGGTCAGACACGAGGTCGAGCGCATGCAACATGACACCGCATCGGCAGCCCGCGAACTCACCGGACTCATCCGTGATCTGCGCGACGACACGGAATCACAACGCCGCGTCGCGGAACCCATCGTCAATCAGTTGAAGCAACTCAGGCTCGCGCGACTGGCGCTTCCGGCGTCGCTCGGTGGACGCGAATGTTCGACGGTCGAAGCGCTCGAGGTTTACGAGGCCCTCGCCGGCGCCGAAGCATCGGTCGCGTGGGTGACGTGGAACAATTCGCTGCCGTGCCTGTTCAGCCGTTATCTGTCGGCTGCGGCGCGCGCTGAGATCTTCTCCAATCCCAACGCGCTGCATGCGAATTCGACTCGGCCCTCCGGCACAGCCGTCCCTGACGGTGACGGCTATCGCGTCAGCGGCCGCTGGGCGTTGGTATCGGGGTGTGAACTGGCGGAATGGCTGACGCTGATGTGCGTCATCCGACCTGAGAATCCGGCGGCCAAGCCCAGCCCGCCGGAGACGCGCCTCGTGTCGATCCGCAAGGGTAGCTTCGAGATCCTGGACACCTGGCACGTCGGCGGCCTGCGCGGCACCGGCAGCCACGATGTGGTCGTAAGAGATGTCTTCGTTCCGAGAGAACGTTCGCTGTCGCCCGCCGATCCACCTTCGCTCGATCACCCGATTGCCCGGGTGCCGATCCTGTCGACGCTGTCCGCGGGATTTGCCGCACAAGCCATCGGCGTCGCGCAAATGGCACTGGATACCGTCTTAGAACAGGCGAAGACGAAGATCACACCGGGCCCCATCCCGGATCTGCGCGATCGAACCGCCGCACAGAGTGAATTCGCCGAACTGTCGTCCGCTTTGAGCTCGGCGCGCGCGCACCTTCATCGATGTGTTGGCGGCATCTGGGACAAGGCCGTTGCCGCGTCTCCAATCACGCCCGACGACATCGGCGACGTCTACAGCGCCGCACTGGTCGCCGATCGGCTGAGCATCCGAACCGTCGACACGATGTACGCGATCGGCGGCACGACATCGATCTACGCGGGCTGCCCCCTCGAACGCGCGCAAAGAGATATCCACGTGATGGCGCGACACGTGATGGCGCAGCCGACCTGGCTCGAAGACGTCGGCCGGGTCAGATTCGGTCTGGCGCCCACGAATCCGCTGTACGCCGTTTGACAGCAGGTGGCCCAACAGTCTCGCCTGATCTCCTTCGACTTGGAGAAGCGCAGATCAAGACCGAACCGGAAACATATCTGCAGTGCCGCTGTGGCGCGTGTCGCATCATCTTGTGCGATCCGACGATGCGCGCCCACGTCGAATGTCTGTGTTTTGACTCCCGCCAGAGAGCCCTGATCTCAGCAAGTAAGAGGCAGAGCAACTCCCTCCCTGAGGCGGTTGCGAACTTTGCGCGCGGGGTCGATGTGTTCTATTTCGCAAACGCCATGATCGTTGACGAGGAATCCCGAGAACTTCTCGAATTCTCGAAGCTCACCGTAGACGGTTTCAACACGACCGCGAGGTCTAATTGCTGCGGATGGCGACGACCAATTTCGAAAAATTGTGCGTTGCCAAACCACTCGCGATCACCAACGCTTGCTTCGACGAAAGCCGCGCGCGGAAGCCCTGATCGCCAACAGGTCGACTGGGGCGCCGCTGGCAGTGCGTCCTACCCCTTCTTCGCCGCCCTCGCCTTGCGGCGCTCTTCGCGTTCCTTCTGCTGCTGCACTATCGCGGCTGGCAGTTCCTTGCCCGCGTCAGTGAAAGCCTTGGCCATCGCAGGCAGCGTTCCGCCGAACACTTCGCGCAGGTGCTCTTCGACCCAGTCGCGGCTTTGGTAAATCGGCTCGAGCTGGTTCTGGAAACGCGGCGCGACATGGCGGGCGAACAATTCGAAGCTGCGATTCGTCGCTTCCGTGCTCGCCCATTCGTGCGCGAGTGCGAGGATGCCGCCGATGCCGCCCGAACGCCCGATGATCGTCTCGACTGCTTTCACGACATCATCGGGCGAACCGATCAGCGCCGTGCCTTTTTCGGCCTGGTTCTCGAGCGTGCCCGCACCGGCGAACAAGCCGGGACCCGCTGCAGCCGGATTCTTCGCATCGCCTGTATAAGGGCGCAGCTTGTAGCCCTCTTCCACCTCGGCGAGCGCTTGCTTGCGCGACTCCGACACGTGAATCGGCACGACCACCTTCCAGTGCTCACGCGAGATTTTGCGGCCGGATTCCGCAGCGGCTTCTTCGGCCCAGCCCCACGTGCGCTCGAAGCCGGTGTTGTCCACGCCCGCAACCGAAAGCAGGCCCACGCCCTGCCTGCCTGCGGCCATCGGACCCGAGGGCGTGAACGATGCGGCGACCGCGACGGGGAGGTGCGGCTCGGAATACGAAGCAAGCTGCAGC
>CAYUMA010000186.1:0-2492 GCA_964445675.1 uncultured Pseudomonadales bacterium
TGGTCCTTCAGCTCCTGGAACTTGGCGGCAAACGCGGCTTCGCGGCCCATGCTGTAAAGCGTGATGGTTTCGCCATAGGTCGGAAATGGCCCGGAAAGAGCATCCCGCTTCCAGCGAGCCAGACTGGCTTCGTGCTTCCCCTGCAGGAGCAAGACCAGGGCGGCCGGGAAATTGCCCCCAACACCGCCACCCAACAGGTCGGCTGTGTCGAAGGCGCCTGAGGCCTCCTCGAGCTTTTCCTGCAGCAGATAGATCGCCCCTAAGCCGACGAAACAACCGGCGCACAGCGGATCATGCGCCGCGACGTACTCGGCCAATGTTTCCGCGTCGTCGAGACGCCCGAGGTTGAGCGCAAGGGTTGCAGCCGCGTTAATCACAGGCAGGTTAGTGGGTTCCAGGCTGACGCCCCGCTTGATGTATTCCGCTGCGCGGGCAAGGTCACGATCCTCCAACATCGCAAAGTTGCCCAGGAACGCATAGACGGTGGCATTCTCCGGATCGAGCTGACGGGCCCGCTCGATGGCTTCGCTCCCGAGGCGCGATGCCTGTGCGTTCGGCAGGCTGCTGGACCAACCTTTTCCGACGTATACCCACGCGAGTTCAATCCACGCCTCCGTATAGGTCGGGTCCAGCGCCAGGGCTCGCTTCAACATGGCCTCCGCCGCCTCGAGGTTTTCCGGCCTGGGCGACTGACTGAGGTGGCGACCTTGCAGATACAACGTATAGGCGTCGAGGTTGACCGTCCGTTTGGCTGCGGTCGCGCCGAACAACGTGACATTCAATGCTTGCGCTACTTTGCCGGCGATTTCGTCCTGTATCGCGAATATGTTGTTGAGCTCCCGGTCGTACGTCTCCGACCACAGATGGGTATCCGTTTCCGCGTCGATGAGCTGCGCGGTCACGCGCACCCGGTTGCCCGCTTTACGCACGGATCCTTCCAGCACGTGAGCAACGCCGAGGCGTTGCGCCACGGTGGGGATGTCCACGTCCTTGCCCTTGAAGGTGAAGGCCGACGACCGCGAAATCACCTTCAGCTCGGGGTTCTTCGCCAGCAGATTGAGGAGCTCTTCCGAGAGTCCATCCGAAAAATATTCCTGCTCCGCGTCCGAGCTCATATTGACGAAAGGCAGCACGGCAATGGAGTTGCGTGTGGCGTCCCGCGCGGGAACTGCGTCCGCTGTCGCAGCGGCCTGACGTCCGGTATCTGCAGGAGCGACATCCCGCTGCATGAGCCACCACGTACCGACCGCAGCCAGAACCAGCGCAACGCCTGCCAACGCGATGCCGGCCCGCCGCCGCTGCGGACTTCCCCCCGCTGCCGGCGCCTGACGTACCGTCGGCCCCGTTCCGCCATGCACGGCGCGCATCAGGCGCTTATGGAACTCGCCCTCATCCAGTTCGTGCTTCAGAACCGCCTGGCGGTTGTTCAGTCCCAGCCTGAGGCCGGCCGGCATTTCGGTGGGCTCGAGGTGGATGGCGACAACTTCGCGGCTCTCCTCCTGAGCGAAATTGAGTTCTCTGCGGCAGTGTTCGGAGACGACCGAGCGCGGCGTGACGAAGAAGAGCACCCGCGTGCAGCCTTGAATCGCCGCGGCCAACTCCTCCCGCCACTCGTGACCGGGACCGATCCCTGCGTCGTACCAGACGTTCACACCGTAGTCGTTGAGCCAGCCGATCTCACGCAACACAGCATCGGAGTCCTCGCGCGCATAACACTCGAACACATACGGCTCCTCACCTTCGTACGCTGAAATCGGCTTTGCCAATTACCACCCCTGTTGGGGGCTCCCACCCCCGTGTCTCGCAGTATACGGCCACACATGCGCGTATCTGAAAACACACTCCTACTCCCGCCTGAGCACAAGAAAAGCGGCGCCCGTCACGGCGAACGCCCCTACGCTGCAATACAACTGGCTCGCCAGCCCCGGCGTGAACGCCATCGCAGCGAGCACCGCGACGATCGCCGCGATCACGCCGTAGCTCGCATACGGAAACCACCACATCCGGATGCCGAGGCGCTGGGGCTCCGTCGCCTCGAGCAGTCGTCGCTGACGGATCTGTGCGACCGCGACGATCAGATAGATGATCAGCATCGTCGCGCCGGACGCATTCACGAGAAAACTGAACACGACTTGTGGCGACAGCACCGATGCCGCGAGCGCGAGATACCCGAACAGGCTGCCGATCAGGATCGCGCGCACCGGCACGCGGCGGCGGTTCACGGTGACGAGCGAACGCGGCGCGTCGCCGCGCGCCGCAAGCGTGAACAACACGCGCGCGGTCACGTATAAGCCGGAGTTCAGGCACGACAGCACCGCGACGAGAATGACGACATTCATGCCGGTCGCCGCGCTCGGCACCGCCATGGTTTGCAGCGCGGTCGCGAACGGCGAATAGCCGGGCACGATCTCGCGCCACGGCACGATCGAGACGATCAATGCGATCGAGACGACGTAAAACAACAGGATCCGCACCGTCACGGTCAGCGTCAT
>CAYUMA010000187.1:0-1623 GCA_964445675.1 uncultured Pseudomonadales bacterium
CATCGCGGTCCGCAATCAGAAAGGCGAGGAGATCGCGCGCCAGGTCGTCGGTATCGGCGCGATGCAGGGCGGCGACCAGCGGACGTTCGATCTGAGCGTCGAGGTGTTCGCGCCGGAGGTCGGCGTCGTCCCGCCGTCGATATCGGCGACTCCGACGCCGACCACTGCGAGGGATACGCGCCCCTCGATGCTGTCCGCGACCCGCACCGTGCCGCGCCCCAAGCGCAATCCCGCAGACAACTAACAGTCCGACTGTGGCGCGACCGGCGGCGCGCGTCAGCGCGCAACCAGCCAGTCGACGATTGCGGTTCTGAATTCGGGTGTCGCGACCGCGCCAAGGTGATCGCCCGGCACAACCTTGCACACGGCGCCGGGAATCGCCTGCGCGAGGCGTTGCGCACCGGCCGGCCCGTCTTTGGCGCCGATCAGGATCAGCACCGGAATCTTCACGGCCGCGAACTTCGCCGGGTCGAAGCCGGTCCGAGGAATCTTGTGCATCGCGGCGAGCGCGCCCAGATCGTTGCCGCTGCTCTGCGCGAACTGGCGGAAGGCGCGTCCGCGCGCGTCCTTGATCGACGCGACGTCCGGCGCCTCCATCGCCGCAACGATCGCGTCGAACTGACCCGCGACAGGATGCCCTGTCAACAAAGCCTCCCCCATTCCGGCAATGATCACGCGGCGCAAGCGTTCGGGATGGTTCACGAGCAACACCGCCGCTAGATACCCGCCCATCGAATATCCGGCGAGATCTGTGGTTGCAATGCCCAGATGATCGAGCACCGCGATCGCATCGTCGGCCATCGCAGTGCCGGCATAGGCCTGCGGGTCGTGCGGCTTGCCGCTGCGGCCATGGCCGCGACAGTCGATCGCAATCACCTGGTGTCCTGCTGCGACGATTGCATCGATCACGCCCGGGGCGCGCCAGTTGCCGTGCAGGCTGCTGGCGAATCCATGGATCAACATGACCGGGTCGCCGGTTCCCTCGACGACATAGTTGATGGGGCAACCGTTGACGTCGAGTGATGGCATGGGCGCGCTCCGTGGTTCGACGCAACGATAACCGGCCTCGAGTACACGTGCCAACCGACGCTCTGCGACAATGCAGCGTCGACTACGCTCAGGACATCGATTTGGAAACGATCCATACCTTCGCAGGCAACCCGTTCGATCGCGGTGACGCGCAGCGCCGCGACCCGGCGTGGCTCGATGCCGCGCAACACAACCCGACGAGCCGTTACCTGCCGCTGGCGCAGCTCAACGTGCTCGTCTGCGATACGCCAACGCTTTCGCTCGGCTGGTTGGGCCATGCCGACATCGCGCGGCTCGACATCATTGTGGAGCCTATATTCCTTGGCCTGCTCGATGACGTCGCACATTTCGCAATCGACGTGTCACAGCTCGGCGACCCCGTGCACGAGTTGAACCTCGACGATTCGTGGCGTTTTGCCGACGCGCGCGCGGCTGCGATGCAGCTCGACGCGAACGAGACCGGGATCGTCGCGCAGAGCCGCGCGCAAGTGGGTTGGCACAAGAGCCACCGCTGCTGCAGCGCGTGTGGCGCACCGACGACGCCCGCTCGCGGTGGCCATGTGCGGATCTGTGCTGCCTGCAAGAGCGAACATT
>CAYUMA010000188.1:0-4989 GCA_964445675.1 uncultured Pseudomonadales bacterium
GGCCCACATCACAGCAGCTTCCTTGCCGCTGTGCCGAACTCGATCAGCGCGTGCCGTAGACGACCATCGTCTTACCCTTGACCGACACGAGCCCCTGCTCGACGAGCGTCTTCAGTACGCGGCCGACCATCTCGCGTGAGCAGCCGACGATGCGGCCAATTTCCTGACGGGTAATTTTGATCTGCATGCCGTCGGGGTGTGTCATCGCATCGGGTTGGCGCGTCAGATCGAGCAACGTCCGCGCAACGCGTCCAGTGACATCGAGAAACGCGAGGTCACACACTTTCTGCGTCGTCTTGCGCAGCCGTTCAGCCATTTGCCGGCCGACCGCGTACAGCAGTTCGGTGTGCTTCTCAGCGAGCTCCTTGAATTTCGGATACGAAAGCTCGGCAACTTCACACTCGATCTTCGCCTTCACCCACGCCGAACGTGAGCTGTCCTCGAAGAACAGCGGCATCTCGCCGAAGAAGTCGCCCTTGTTGAGATACGCAACGATAATTTCGCGGCCGGACTCGTCTTCGACCAGCACGGTGACCGAGCCCTTCGTGATGTAGTAGATCGAATCGGATTTGTCGCCAGCGTAGATCAGTGTGCTTTTCGCCGGATATTTGCGGCGATGCGCGGCCGCAAGAAAAGCTTCGAGGTGAGTGTTCTCCGAACTTTCCATGTTCAGGTTGTTGGTCTGATATCCCTTGACCAGCGGACGCTTCTGTATCGCGCCCATCGGTTGAGTACTCTTCACTGCCAGCATTTCCTTTGCTCCTTGGTGACTGCCTGTCGGACTGGACTCTGGCACAAGCGTGAACAGGTAGAGGAGCTTTAGGCGACGAGTGGCACAGTTGGGGCGCTCGAACGGTCGCAGTTATCATCCCGACACCAACGACCGTCACGAGATTACAAGATGAGGTTGCGATGAAGGCGCGTATCCAGTGGCAGAAAGACGCCCATTTCGTTGCCGAATCGGATAGCGGTCACACCGTGGCGATCGACGGACCGCCGGATCACGGCGGCAAAAATCTCGGTGTACGGCCGATGGAGTTGATGTTGATCGGACTCGGCGCGTGCACGTCGATCGATGTCGTCGACATCCTGAAGAAGGCGCGCCAGCACATCACCGATTGTGTGACGCAGTTAACAGCGGAACGTGCGGACGCCATCCCGGCGGTATTCACTCGCATTCACGTACATTTCGTCGTCACCGGACGAAATCTGAAGTCGCACCAGGTCGAACGCGCGATCGAGCTATCGGCGAAAAAATACTGTTCCGCGTCGCTGATGCTCGAGCGCGGCGGCGTCGCGATCACGCACGACTTCGAGATCGTCGAAGCGACTGGCTAACAATCTGTTAAACGCGATACGCGGTCTCTGTCATCACGCCGGACACGAGCGCCATCGCATCCTTCACGGGTCGCGGAAATTCGGTGCCGCCGGCGTCCAGCGCCGCGCTGCCATGACGCGACTCGTCGTCGCGCATCTGCGCCACGATCGCGCGGCTGCGCGCGTCGTCCACCGGCAATTCCCGCAGGTGCTTGTCCAGATGGCGGCACACCTGATCTTCGGTCGCCGCGACAAAACCCAAGCTGATCTTGTCGCCCATCAACCCGGTCGCAGCGCCGAGTACGAACGACATGCCGTACCACAGCGGGTTCAACACGCTCGGGCGACTGTCGAGTTCTGCGAGCCGCTCGCCACACCAGGCGAGGTGATCCTCTTCGTCGCGCGCGGCGGCAATCAACGCGTTCTTGACGCGCGCGTCGCGCGCGACGAGCGCCTGGCCTTCGTAAAGCGCCTGCGCACAGATTTCGCCGGCGTAGTTGACGCGCATCAAGCCGGCCGCGTGAGCTGTCTGGTCAGCGTCGAGCGGCGCATCGGCGATAGTCTCAGCGGGCGAGTCGCGCTGCGCACGATGCCGTCCTGCGAGGGTCCGCAGCGCGCGGTCCGCTGCGATCACTGCGACGTCGAGCAATGAATTCACCGCCATCAGCCGAATCCCTTCAACTGGCGTCCGCCCAGCAGATGCAGGTGCAGGTGGAACACCGTTTGACCGCCGGCGGCGTTGCAGTTGAACAGCAGGCGATAACCCGCAGTCGCAATGCCGCGCTCTTGCGCAATCGCGCGCGCCCGCAACGTCAGCGTCGCAAAAATGCCCGCATCGGCATCTGTTACGTCGTTCACGGTGGCAATGTGTGTTTTGGGAATAATGAGCACGTGTGTCGGTGCTTGCGGCGCGATGTCGTCGAACGCGAGCACAGTGGCGTCTTCGTAGACGATCTTGCTCGGCAATTGACGCGCAATGATCCTGCAGAATAGGCAATCCGGCTTCACGACATTCTCTCTGAGAGCGCTCGAACCACGCTCGAACAACGACGGTGAATCACTGTAGCGGATCGTCCGGACCCATGAAAGCAAGGAGGCTGACGTGAGCGATACCAAGGATCTGGGGTTGATCCTCGATGCGCGCATTCCGATCGTCGTCATCGAGTCTCCCGATGAACGCCGCGTGCTGGCATTGTTGCTCCAATTCGCGATGCAGCGCGGCCTTCCGTTCAATGAGTGGTCGGTCACGCGCGGCCTGCGCCGCAGCGAACTCGTCAGCGACGAACCGAAGAAAGTCGCGTTTCCCGAACTCGAAACCGCACTGACGCATATCGGCACGACGCCCGGTCCCGCGCTTTACGTGCTGTGCGACATCCACCCGTTTCTCACGAACGAACCCAAGACGGTCCGGCTCATCAAGGACGTTGCACTCGACTACGAACACCTCGGCAATACCTTGATTCTCGTGAGCCACGCGCTGACGATTCCGCAGGAACTCGGTCGCCTCACCGCGACCTTCCGCCTGAATCTGCCGAGCGACGAGGAATTGTTGGGCCTGGTGCGCGACCAGGCCCACGAGTGGGGGCGCCTCAATAAGGGGCGCAAGGTCACCACCGACAAAAGGACCCTCGACAAGCTCATCGCGAACCTGCGTGGGGTTACGCATTCTGACGCGCAGGTGCTGATACGCCGCGCGGTCTTCGCCGACGGCGTCATCAGTGACGGCGACATCCCCGAACTCAACAAGCTCAAATTCGAGTTGCTCGACGCCGAAGGCGTGTTGCACTACGAGTACGACACCGAGTCGTTCGCCCACGTGGCCGGCCTCGAGAACCTGAAGGGCTGGCTGCGCTTGCGCGAGCAGGAACTGTTGAAACCCGGCGGCAAGGACCGCCCGAAGGGACTGCTGCTGCTCGGCGTACAAGGCAGCGGCAAAAGCCTCGCGGCGAAATCCGTCGCCGGACTCTTCGGCGTGCCTCTGCTGCGCCTCGACTTCGGTGCGTTGTACAACAAATATTTCGGCGAGACCGAACGCAATCTGCGCAATTCGCTGCGCCAGGCCGAACAGATGGCGCCATGCGTGCTGTGGTTGGACGAGATCGAAAAAGGCATCGCGACCGGCGACTCGGACAACGCAACGTCGAAACGGGTGCTCGCGACGATGTTGACGTGGATGGCGGAGAACAAAAAACCGGTATTCATCGTCGCGACGTCCAACGACATTGCGCAGTTGCCGCCGGAGCTGGTTCGCAAGGGCCGGCTCGACGAGATCTTCTTCGTCGACCTGCCGGATCAGGGCACGCGTAAGGAGATATTCCGCATCCACCTCGCCAAACGCGATCTGGATCCAAAAGGCTTCGACCTCGAGGGGCTCGCGCAACGCAGCGACGGATTCACCGGCGCGGAAATCGAAGAAGCCATCGTGTCCGCGCGTTACCTGTCCGCGTCGCGTGACGCGACCGTGACCACCGACGACCTGCTCGGTGCGCTGAGTCGAACCTATCCGATGTCCGTCATGCGCGCCGACTCGGTGCAGGCGCTGCGCGCGTGGGCGAAGGATCGCACCGTACCGGCCTGAGTCAGGCGTCTGCCTGACCGCGCCGCGCGAACGCGTGCACGCCGCGCTGAGTCGCAAGAAACGCCGCGAGCGAGCGGGCCTCCTCGCCGGCGCCGTCGAATATATACGTCGCGCCGAGATCCAACTCCCCGGCCAGCATGCGCAACGCGTCGGGGCCATGCGCGCGCTGCGCGAGGTCGATCACGTGCGCACCCGGTGAGATGCGTTCGACCCAGCGCACCAGCCGATCGGCGAGCAAACATCGAAAGTTCTCTGCGGCGAGACACATCAAGCGTCCGTCGCACAGCATGCCCACCGTCGAATTGCGCCGGCTACCGCTGACCAGCGCGTCGGATCCGAACGAATCTCCCGGCATCAATGCCGCGATGCGTCTACGTTCCCGCCGCACCTCAGCACTGCCGTTGGCGATGACGTAGAACAGATCCGCCGGTTCGCCTTCGCGCACGACGATCGCGCCGGCCTCGACGGTGAGCGGCGCAAACGCGCGGAAGACCGCCTGCAACGTTGCGGGCGCGAGGCAATCGACGAGACCGGGACCCAGGAACCGATGCATCCAGTGGCCGTCGGGCGCCGAGTCGAGATGCTCGACCGCATATCCGGCGGTATCCGCGCCGAGCATGAACGCCACCGGGTCCAGATCGATCCACAGCAGCGTGACGGGACTGGTCGTCTCGACGACGACACCATCGCCGACAACCAGCAACGCGCGTCGAGCCGCGGCGTCCTGATCCGCAATCGGCTCTTCGCGGCCGTCTGTTTCGCGCCGGCGCACCGTACCTTTCACGAGATAACAACTGCCGTGGCGCCCGCGGCCGGTCGGCGCCAGCGTGCGTTGACCTGCGAGCCGAAGCAGGCGCGCGTGGCGCGCAACGCTGCACAGCGTGGTCCACTCCAGCGCGGCAAACGGTTCGAATCGACGCAGCAATCGGGCGAGCATGCGACGAGTATTGCCGCTGCGAAACGCAAGCGTAATCGGTCGGGGCCGACGCTGGTGTACGCATTCGGCCTGGTTCGAGCGAGGGCTGCTACGCGCCGCGCTGGCGCGCGATCGCGCGGTAGCCGATGTCGCGCCGATAGTACGCATCCTTGAAATG
>CAYUMA010000189.1:0-28041 GCA_964445675.1 uncultured Pseudomonadales bacterium
GCGTGCGTGTCGAAGCGCCGTGAGCATCACGCCGGAAGCGGTGAGCTGACCCTGTCACCTCGCTTCGAATCCGCGCTAGCGCCGTGCGTGCGTGTCGAAGCGCCGTGAGCATCACGCCGGAAGCGGTGAGCTGACCCTGTCACCTCGCTTCGAATCCGCGCTAGCGCCATGCGTGCGTGTCGAAGCGCCGTGTGCATCACGCCGGAAGCCGTGAGCTGACCCCGTCACCTCGCTTCGAATCCGCGCTTGCGCTACGCGTGCGTGTCGAAGCGCCGTGAGCATCACTCCGGCGTGAGCACAAGCCGCAAGCGGATCATGTCGACGCACTGGATGCCGCTCTCGAAGATCGGCGCGTCGTAGTTGTCGATGAAGTGGTTCGCAGCCACGCCGACGATGCGAAAGCCGGCGCGCTGGTAAAACCGCAGCGCGTCAAAACTCGAATTGCCGGTGCCCACGTCGACGACGCGCGCGCCTTTCGATTCCGCGAGGCCGATCGCGTGCCCAAGCAGCCGACGGCCAAGTCCAGTGCCTTGATGCGATTGCGCGACCGCGATGTTCATCAGCTCGAATGACGTCGCATCGTGCCGCTTGAGCGCATAGACCCCGATGACGACGTCTTCGAGTTTTGCCACGCGTGTGAGCTCGTCGGACAGATAACTCTCGACGCGCGCGCGCGACGGATCGGCGTCGAGCAACAACTCCCACGGCAGCTCTTCCGGGTACGGACGCAATATGCGCGCATCGCGGGGATCGAACGCTTTCACCAGTCCTGCGTTCCGGCGCCGCCCTCAGTGCCAACGCCTGCCCTCATCGCCACGCGTTCCACCAATGCCTCCCCTGCTTTCTCTCGCCGCCGTCTCCAAATGCGTAGTACGCCTTCGTCAAGTCCGGCGTAATCGCGTCGTACGTCGCCCAATCGTCTTTTGCCGCGAGCAACATCGCGCGGTTCTCGCTGCGATACACCGCGTATTGATGTTCGGCAAACCGCGCGCCGCGCTCCGTCAGCAGGTCTTGCGTGAGGCGTCCGCCGGTGGTCTTCAGGAAAAATGCCGCCGGCGTCAGTTCGCGATACCGCAGCCGCAGCACGTCGCGGCCGTGCGCCGCTTCGAACGGCGCAGCGATGAGCTGCAGATTGACACACCACGCGAAGTACATCCCCGGCACCATCGCGGCCCGATCGATGGACGGCGCGCCATCGAGATCGTCGATCAGGGTCATACCGACGCGAGCGCGCGATCGAGGTCGCGCAACAGATCGGCCTCGGCTTCGATGCCGACCGACAAGCGCACGAGGTTGTCGCCGATGCCGAGTGACTCGCGAACGCTCTGCGGCAGACTTGCGTGCGTCATGATTGCAGGATGCTCGATCAACGATTCGACACCACCGAGGCTTTCCGCAAGCGCAAACACGCGTACGGATTGCAGAAACCGACGCGTCGCGTCGAGGTCCCCGGCGACGTTACATGTCAACATGCCGCCATGTCCGGACATTTGCTTCCGCGCGAGCGCGTGCTGCGGATGGCTCGCTAACCCGGAATAGCGCACCGACGCGATCTTCGGATGCGCTTCCAGAAATCGCGCCACAGCGAAAGCGTTGGCCTCGTGCGCTTTCATCCGCACCGCGAGGGTCTTCAGGCTGCGCAGGCACAGGAACGCGTCGAATGCGCCCTGGATGCCGCCGACGGCGTTGCTCAGGAACTTCAACCGCTGCGCGAGTTCCTCGTCATCGGTGACGATCACACCGCCGATCAGATCGCTGTGACCATTGATGTATTTGGTCGTCGAGTGCATGACGATGTCGGCGCCGAGCGCCAGCGGCCGCTGGAAGTACGGACTCATGAACGTGTTGTCGACCGCGAGCAATGCGCCTGCCGCGTGCGCGATGTC
Organism: uncultured Pseudomonadales bacterium; assembly: GCA_964445675.1. Lineage (GTDB taxonomy): Bacteria > Pseudomonadota > Gammaproteobacteria > Pseudomonadales > Azotimanducaceae > DATJGR01. The sequence continues at coordinate 1,887 of CAYUMA010000189.1, forward strand.
TGCGGCCGCGGCAATGTCGACGAGCTTCAGCAGAGGATTGCTCGGCGTTTCGACCCAAACCAGACGGGTATTGCTGCGCAGTGCCTGCGTCAGATTGTTGGGATCCGTCATGTCGACGTAGCTGAACTCGATGCCATGCCGCGCAAAAACGCGTTCGAATACGCGATAACTGCCGCCGTACAAATCGTCACACGCAACGACGTGATCACCGGCGTTCAGCAGGTGCACGATCGTCGCCGTGCCCATCGAACCCGATGCCAACGCAAAACCGAAGCGCGCGCCTTCGAGGTTCGCGAGACAGTCTTCGAACGCGCGCCGCGTCGGATTGCCGCTGCGCGAATAGTCGTAGCCTTGATGCACGCCCGGCGTCGCCTGGACGTAGGTCGACGTCAGGTATAGCGGCGTGATGATCGCACCGGTGCTCGGGTCCGGCGCCTGTCCGGCGTGAATCGCGCGCGTCTCGAATTCGAACTCATCGGCGGACCAGTCCATCACGGCGCAAAGCTCGAACGCGCGCGCACGCCCCAACGGCCCTCGCTGCGCTCGACGATGTAGAGCGACGGATAGGTCGCGTACTTCTTCCCGTCGGCGTGATAGCGCGTAAACGCAACCGCGATGTGCACTTTGTCGGCTGAACTCTGCACGACCTCGAGCGAATCCCACCCGCTGTGATCCCAGCCTTCGCCGGCGATCAGCGCCTCGATGCGATTACCGGCAATGAATGCGGCGCGGTCGGGGAAGATCGTGACCTTGCCGGACGCGAAGCGCACGTGCGGATACGACAGCGTATCGGCCCACGCGCCCGCGTCGCGCGCATTGAAAGCAGCCATGAACGCATCCATCACTTTGAGTGCGCTTGCATTGGCGACGGCGTCGGCGCGTGCGGCTACCGGCGCGCAGACAGCGATCGCGAACAGCATCGCGAACAACGCAACCCGAATCGATCTGAACATCACGTTCTCCGGCAGACGGCGGTACCATCGTGGCACCGCATCGTGGCGTCGTCGGGAATATCCATGGAAATCGCAGCGCTGTCGACCTGTGCACCGCGTCTGTTTGCGGGAGATCGATGATGCAGTTCGGCGTTCTGCAATTCTTCAGCTGGCCCAACCGCCGCTTTCCGCTGCCCGAAGTCTATCAGCGCGCATTCGATCGCATCGACGTGATGGAGCGTACGGGCTACGACGCCGTGTGGCTCGCGGAACACCACTTCAGCACCTACAGCGTCTGTCCCTCGATCCACATGATGGGCGCGCACATCGCGGCGCGCACGCGACGACTGCGCATCGGCACCGCGGTTTCGCTCGCGCCGTTCTATCACCCGCTGCGCCTCGCCGAGGAGGTCGCGTTGCTCGACGTGCTGTCCGGCGGCCGCGTCAACTTCGGCGCCGGTCGCGGTTTTGATGTGACCGAGTACCGCAACTTTGGCGTCGCGCGCGAGAACAGCTATCCGATTTTCCGTGAGCACGTACGCGTCGTGCTCGACGCGTGGCGCACCGAACGGTTGACGTTTCATGGCCAGTTCTGCCACTTCGACGACGTCGAGGTATTGCCGAAACCGTTGCAGCGGCCGCACCCGCCGGTGTGGCTCGCGTCGTCCTCCGAGGACGCGGTGGTGTGGTCGGCTCACAACGGTTACTCGATCGTGATGGATCCGCACAGTTCGCACGCGGAGATCGCGGCCAAGCGCGCTCGTTATCAGACCGAGCTCGAAGGAGCCGGTTTCAGCATCGCCGGCCGCGTCATCCCGATGGCCCGCAATATCGCCCTCGCGACGAGCGAGGCAAAAGCGCGCGAGGTTGCGATCAGCAGCGCCGGATTCATGTTCGGCTCTTACCTGCGTGGTGCGCCGCGGCCTGCCGGCGCGGCGGACACCGATCCGATCGCGCGCTATGTCGATGACACGGTGATCTGCGGCACGCCCGAGTCGGTCATCGATCAGTTACACGCGCTCGAGGAACAGCTGCCGTTGGAGTACCTGATGTGCACACCGCTCAGCCACGAATCGTTCATGCTGTTCACCGAGAAGGTGATGCCGCGATTCTTGTGATCGCCGCGTCGGAGTAACAGCGGGCTGCCGAGGAAATCAGAATCTCTGCGCTCTGCGCCGTCGCCGTCACAGCGAGCGCGGTTTCGTGACCGACGAGTTCGCTGACTACCCGCACTGCGGTTGCCGCGCGTCGACAGCCCCAACAGCAACCGCCCGGGAAACTCGTTGCCTTATCACTCTGCCTTGTTCGCGCGTCCGCGCAGTGCCAGCATCGGTTCCTCGCTGCTGATCCTTCGGGGGTACTTTGAAAGTTCTCGCGCTCGCGACTGCCGGAGGCGGCGGCGACTGGCCGCCGCTCGCGGCGGTCATCACTGCGTTGATCGACCGCGGCCACCATGTGACCTGTCTCGGCGACCGCGCGCTCGTCAGTCAGGTCGCGGGCACGCGCATCACGATCGAGCCGGCGCCCGACGGCCTCGATCTGCCGCGTCTTATGCGCGATTGGAACGAGGCCGGCGACGCACCGTTGCCGCTGGCCGAATGGACGCGGGACCTTCTGCCGTGGGCGCTCGAACACGCTCGCGCCGCGCGACCTGACGTGTTGATCAGTCAGGATTTCACGCGACCGCTGGCGACAGCGCTGCGGGACGCGATCGGCGCCCCGTATTGCCTCGTCCACGGCACCGTGTACTTCGGTCCCGACATGACACGTCCGCCACAGGCCGACTATTCGGGTGCGGAAGTCGAACTGATGCTGCGCCGCCGAGCCAATCTACTGGCGCTCGCGCCACCGGACGTGACACTGATTGCTACCGACGCACGGTTCGATCGCCCGCCGAGTCCACCGCCGCCGGATCAACACTGGATCGGCCCGCTGCTGTGGGAGCCCGCACTGACGGCGCCAGCATTTCTCGCAACCGATGGGGATCCGTGGGTGCTGATATCGCTGAGCACGCATCGGCAACCGCGTGAAATCGAACTGGCTCGCGCCGCGCTCGATGCGTTGGCGCCGTTTCCGCTGCGCGCGCTGCTGACGCTCGGCGACCCGACCGTGGCAGAGGATCTCGGGACACCGCCGGCCAACGCGCGGATCGAAACCTTCGTCCCGCACGCAGCGGTGCTCGAGCGCGCGGCATTGTGCGTCAGTCAGGCCGGCCACGGATTGGTCGCGAAATGCATGTACTACGGCGTGCCGATGGTGCTGGTGCCGTGGGGCCGCGATCAGCCCGCTGTCGCCGGGCGCGCCGAAGCGCTCGGCATCGCGCGCGTGGTACGGCGCAACGAACTGTCGCCACATCGCCTCGGCGATGCGATCCGCGCGGCGCTCGACGACGAGGCGATGTGGGCGCGGTGCGAAGAACACGCAGCACGACTACGGCTGCGCGACGCTCCCGCGGCCGCGTGCGAATTCATCGAGTCGCTCGCGCGGCGGTTCTCGGCGATCAACCGGAGATAGATGTTGGAGCGATCTCCAGATCGCGACCCGCTGCGTCATCGCGGTCTGGAGACCGCTCCAACAAGAATCGTTAATTGAGGACTTTCACAACCCGCTTTGCGCCCTCACCGACTGGGCGTCTGCATCTGGGACACGCCTTTTCCGCGCTGACAGCGTTCGACGCAGCGCGCGCCGCAAACGGGCGGTTCCTGCTGCGCATCGAGGATATCGATCGCACGCGCTCACGCGCGGAATGGGAGGCCGCGATCTACGAAGACCTCGCGTGGCTCGGCATCCGTTGGGAACAACCGCCGCGGCGGCAGTCCGAGCACATGGCCGAGTACGAACGCGCGCTTGCGCAGCTGATCGATCTCGGCGTGCTGTATCGCTGTTTTCGGACCCGGCGCGACGTGCTCGATGCGCTCGCGCACGCGCCGCACACGGCGACGGAAGTGTTTTTCGGCGCGCCATTGGCGCCAGAGGCTGAGGCGGAACGCCTCGCGCGCAACTCGACATTCGCGTGGCGCCTGTCGATCGCGCGCGTGCGCGACGTACTCGGCGCGCGCGTCGATGCGCTGACGTTTCACGACGAGACTGGGTTGGTACGCGTCGAGCCCGGCCGGCTGGGCGATGCGGTGATCGCGCGCAAAGATTTCGCGGCGAGCTATCACCTGGCGAGCGTGTGGGACGACGCGCGCCAGAACGTCACGCACGTGATCCGCGGCGAGGACCTGCGCGACAGCGCACACCTGCACGTCGTGCTGCAGGCTCTGCTCGATCTGCCGACCCCCGAGTATCGCCATCACCGCTTGATCACCGATGCGAGCGGCCGGCGCCTCGCGAAACGCGACAAAGACGAAACGCTCGCGGCGATGCGCGCGCGCGGCGTTCTGCCCGCTGACGTGCGATCGATACTTGGACTCGCGTTGCAAGACCGTGGCCAGTAGCATCCGACGACAGTTCGCGGGAGAAGTCACAGATGCGTATCCCAATGAAATCGACACTGTCGACGCTGCTCGTGATCGCGATTCTGGGTTGTTCGAACGCAACCGGGGATGCGTGCAACAAAGTGCTCGGTGAGTACGCGTGGTTCATCGGCGGCAAAGTGGCATTCGGGTCGCGTGGTACGGTGCGTTGGATGCCCGCTGTTGCGACGATACCGCCGGCGACAGGTACCTGGACGTGTTCACCGGATTCGGGCACCTACACGGTGACGTGGCAGAACGGCTTCATCGACACGCTGAATCTGTCCGCCGACGGCTCGACGCTCAGCGGGATCAGTTCCACCGGCGTGCAGGTGACCGGGCATCGCAGCGCGACGCACGCAGACAAGACCACGACCCCGGTGAGTGCGGCGAAGCCGACCACCGACACGCAAAACACCACAGATACCACCGCGCAAGACGGCTGGACCCCGATCGGCAACGCCGGGATGGGCAAACAGTCGACGGTGCCGATCGGGCCCAACGGACCACAACGTATCGGTCCTCAGGGCAGGCCGCCCCCGAAAGGCGCCGGCTGATTTTGGCTCCGCTCGAGTTGACGACATGCGGCGGATATTGATCGTTGGCGCCGGCTTCGCCGGCATGTGGAGCGCACTCGGCGCAGCGCGTGTACTCGACGCTGCCCCGACAGATGACCCGGTCGAGATCGCGCTGATCGCGCCGGAGCCGTATCTACATGTGCGGCCGAGGTTCTACGAGGCCGGGCCCGAGCACATGAAAGCACCGCTGCAGGCGTTGTTCGACGCGGTCGGCGCGCGCTACATCGGCGGCACCGTCGAACACATTCGCTGCGGTGCGAACGAGATCGATGCGGTCGGCAACGACGGCGCCCGCTTCACGCTGCGTTACGACCGGCTCGTGTTGGCCGCGGGCAGCCGCGTGTTCAGGCCGGACATTCCCGGACTGCGCGAGCACGGCTTCAGCGTCGATCGACTCGACGAGGCCGTTGCACTCGCCGCACATCTGCGCGGCCTGGCCGAACTGCCCGACTCGCCGGCGCGAAATACCGTCGTCGTCGCCGGCGGCGGCTTTACCGGCATCGAAACCGCCGCTGAAATGCCGGCGCGCCTGCGCGCAATTCTGGGCAGCCGCGCGGCGGTCAACGTGATCGTCGTCGAGCGGGCCGATGCGATCGGTCCCGATCTGGGCGCAGGACCGCGACCGGTCATCGCGCAAGCGCTCGAATCGTTGGGTGTCGCGTGGCGCATCAATGCCGCAGTGACCGCAATCGACGTCGACGCGGTGTGCACATCGACCGGCGAACGCATCGCGACTCGAACCGTGATCTGGACCGCCGGACTGCGCGCGAGCGACTTGACGCAGCAGATTCCTGCGCCGCGAGATCCGCTCGGTCGGTTGCATGTCGCGGATGACTTGCGCGTCGCAGGCGTCGCGAACGTCTTCGCCACTGGCGATGTCGCGCTGGCGGCCACCGACACAGACGGCCATCACGCGTTGATGTCGTGCCAGCACGCGCTGAGCCAAGGCAAATACGCCGGTCACAACGTCGCGGCCGACCTGCTCGGCGCACCGACGCTCCCTTACCGACAGCCGCGCTACGTCACGTGTCTCGACCTCGGTCCATGGGGCGCGGTGTACACGGAGGGGTGGGAGCGCGAGGTGCGTTTCAGCGGCGAGCGCGCAAAGGCGCTGAAACAGACGATCAACACGAAGTGGATTTACCCGCCGCCCGCCGAGCGGACAGCGGCGCTCGCCGCGGCCGCACCCATCACGTGAATTTTCCGCGCTAGACTGACGACATCACGCGGCAGCGACGGGAGAGGAGCATGCAACAAGCGCGTAGCACCCACAGTTACCTGCTCGACACGGCCGAGCGCGCGGCACTCGACCACGACGGCTTCGTCGTGCGCGAGGGCGTATTCGACGCCCGCGAATGTCGCGCCATCGCGGATGATTGCGAGGCGCTCGCCGCGCGCGTGGTCGCGCTGTCGCACGGACAGAAACACGTTGTCGGCTCCTATATGTTCGAGCGGCAGACCGAACTTGCGATGTACGTGAAGTGGGAGCCGGACGCGCCTGAAGTGCTGCAGGGACTGGAGCCGTTCGCGCATCTGAGCGATGAATTGACCGCGTGGGCTGCGGATCCACGGTTCATCGATCCGTGTAAAGCGATCGTTGGGCAGGACGACATCGTGCTCTTCACCGAAAAGCTCAACGTGAAGCGCGCGCGCACCGGCGGCAAGTACATCCTGCACCAGGATTTTCCGTATTGGCGCACCGAAAACCCGGTGGCGCATCGCGTGGCCACCGCGATGGTGTTCCTCGACGCCGCCACGCGCGAGAACGGTTGCCTGGAAGCGGCACCCGGCAGCCATAAAGAAGGCGTCCGTCCGATGCGCGCGGTCGACGGCTTCGGTTCGCTCGAAATGGATACGGATCAATTCGATCAGAGCCGCCTCGTCGCGCTCGAAGTGGGCGCCGGCAGCGTCGTCTTCTTCGGTTCGTTCCTCGTGCATCGTTCGCTGCCGAATCGATCGGCCGTGGATCGGCGCGCGCTGCTCTTTTCGTATCAACCGGCCGGGTATTCGCACGTGCACGAACTCGATCGACGCCGCGCTGCCGCGAAAAAATCAGGCGAAGCCGCGCGCAGATGATCAATCTCACCAACAACTCTCTCGAGGTGCAATTCCTCGACCCCGTGGCCGACCGCGCGCGCTTCGGCGTTCGTTACTGCACCGGCGGTTATATCTTCCAGGTGCGCGATACCGAGCACGGCGATCTGCTCAGCGGGCCGACGTTTCCGGCGAGCTTCAATTGGTTCGATGGTCAAGGCATTCCCGATGCGTTCAACCTCGGACCGACCCACTCGACGCAAACGCTGAACGAAGCGCTGATCATCGGCATCGGCGTCTGCGATCTGAAGGCGCGCGTCGTCAAGACGTTCTGCGACTGGCGGATCGAACGCGCGCCGACGCGCGTCACGTTCACGACGCGGCAGAGCTACGAAGACACCGCACTCGAGCTCGTGCGAACTGTGGAGCTGTTCGGCCGCACGATTCGCTCGCACACGAGCGTTGCGAACCTCGGACGATCGACGACGCCGGGCACCGGATTCATCCCCGTGCGCTGGTTTCCGCACCCGTTCTATCCGCAGACCCGCGACGATGAACTCCTCTGGATCAACGCACCGCTACGTTGGCAGGACGGCCGCGGCTATCGCCGTTTCGCCAACGGATTCATTGCGCGCGATGCGTCGCCGTGGACCGAAGGCCACTATCTGCCGCTCGATCACGCTGCGACCGCGCCATTGATCCTGCTGCAGCGCCATCCCGTGCTCGGCATGGTGACCGCAACGTGCAGCTACGTGCCGGACTACTTCCCGATCTGGGGCAATCCCAACACGTTTTCGTGGGAGCCGTTCCTCGAGCGTACGGTTGCGCAGGGAACGACGCTCGAATGGTGGATCGACTATACGTTTTGAAATTCGGCAACGCCCTTGTTCAAACCGGCCGCTCGCCTTTGAGAATCACGCGGTGCATCACGCGCCGCTCGCCCGGATAGTCGTTCAACGGAAAGTGCTGCACCGAGCGGTTGTCCCACATCGCGAGCGTACCCGCGCGCCAGTGCAGGCGCGTGCAGAAATCGCCCTGCACCGCATGATCCGCAAGCTGTGTCAGCAGCGGCAGACTCGCCTCGCGCGTGCGGCCGACGAAACAGCGCGTATGCGCGAGGCTCACGTACAACGCTTTGGAGCCGTTACCGGGATGCGTTCGCACGACCGGATGAATCGCATCGGTGACGGCAACGCCGGCGTCGCGTCGATTGCGGTCGGCGCCCGCAACCCCCGCGTACGCACCGCCGTCGTCGTGCACCAGTGAAGCCGTGAACTGTGCCGACAGTCCATCGATCTGCGTGCGCAACTGCAACGGTAGTGCCTGATACGCCGCGTGCATGTCGGCGAACAGCGTGTCGCCGCCGTGTTTCGGTACGACGACCGCATACAGCAGCGTCAAGCTCGGCGGCTCAGGCAGGTAACTCGAATCGGTGTGCCAGATGCCGCCGAAGTTCGTCGCGTCTTCGGGTTCTTTGATGACCGGCACGACGTACGGATGATCCGGCAGCGCCTGCGCGAACGGATAGATTTCGCGTTCGCCGAGCTTTGCGGCGAACACGCTCAGTGCGGCCGGGTCGAGTCGTTGGTCGCGCAGCGCCAGCACGTGATACTCGAGCAGCGCCGCGCGAATTGCTGCGATGTCCGCCACATCGATGCGGCGGACGTCGAGACCGGAGACATCGGCGCCGAGCGCGCCGTCCATCGGCTCGATCAACACGGTCCGGTCTCAGCGGTTCTGAATTTCCTTCAGACCCGCTTCGAAGCGCTTGCGGATGATGTCGGCGGCTTCCGATTGCGACTTGATCGCCATTTCAGCGAGTTCCCGCATGTCAGCCAGCGCCTTCTCGACCGCTTTCTGCCCGCGTTCGATCTGCTTCTGCGCGAGCTCGGCCGGCGGCGTCTTCACGGTATCGCTGATCGACGACTGCCAGGTCTCGAACGCTTCGCGCAACAACTCGGTCTGGCGCGTCATCAGGTTCTGCCAACCTTTCAGCGCCGTTTGATTGGCTTCCTGCAACGCCTTGATGTTCTCGCGCTGCCCTTCGAGCAGTTTGCCGACGTCGACGCCGGGTAGTTGAAACTGCTTCAGCAGTTCACTGACGTCCAGATTCGGCCACGGGTTCTTCGATTCCTGATCCGCCACGATGCCTCTCCTCCTCGGTCACGGTCGGTCGAGTCTAGCGCTCCCGGTGCTCGGCCGCGATGCGCGGACTCGGCCGCAACGTCGGTACCCGTCCGCGCAATCCGCGCGGACTCGTCCGCGATGCACGCTCAAGGTAATCTCTGGGCAATTCCCTGCGAATCGAGTCCATGCCCGGCAGTCCCACAACGCGAACAGCGACCGCGACGCCTGCAGAAGGCGCAATTCGTTTCCGCTATGTTCTGCACGCACCGCAGGCTGCCGATGCGCTCGACGCCGATTGCTTCAAACGCCTCGCGGCGTGGCGGCAGCTACTCAAACAACTGAAGCTGATCGGCCGCGCCGCGCGGCGTTACGACGGTTTCGCATTCGGTAACTTGAGTGTCCGCGACCACACCAACGCAGCACGCTTCTTCATCACAGCGAGCCAGACAGGCGGCGCGCCGCGCCTGTTGCGGCGGCACGTCGTTCGCGTCGATGCGTGGGATGCGCGCCGGTTCGAGGTCACCGCGACCGGCGTTGCGCCGCCGTCGTCGGAGAGCATCACGCACGGCATGGTGTATGCGGCGGATGCACGCATCGGCTGGATCATGCACGTGCACGCGCCGGCGATCTGGCGCGCAGCGGCGCAATTGGAACTGCCCACGACGCCGGCGGATGTTGCCTACGGGTCGCCGGCGATGGCGAGCGCGGTCGACACGTTGCTGCGGCGTGACACCGTGCGACCGCTGCTGTTCGCAACACTCGGGCATGAGGACGGCATCTTTGCGTGCGGCGGGACGGCGGATGAGACCGGTGCGGCCCTCGTCTGCGCGCTCGCCGACGCAAACGCGGGCACAACGCAGTGACGATGCGCGCCCCCGAGCCGATTCGTTGGCGCGATCAGCGCCTCGAGCTGCTGGATCAGACGCAGCTGCCGGATCGCGCCGTCTACGAACCGCAGACGTCGCTCGAGTCCGTCTACAACGCAATTCGTCATTTGAAGGTGCGCGGCGCGCCGGCGATCGGCATCGCCGCGGCCTACGGTCTCGTCGTTGCGATGCAGCCCCTTCGTGCCGCGACCGGCGCGGATTTCATGCGTGGACTCACACGAGCTGCCGATCGATTGCGCGGTGCGCGGCCAACCGCGGTCAATCTCGGCTGGGCCGTCGATCGAATCGTCGCCGCCGCCCAACATCCCGGCGATGGCGCGGCGCGCTACGCGTTGATCGAGGCAGAAGCTGAAGCCATTCACGCGCAGGATCGGCGTATGTGCCGGGCGATCGGCGCGGCGGGACGCGATCTGATCAAGTCGGGTAGCGGCGTGTTGACGCACTGCAACGCCGGCGCATTGGCGGTGTCGGAACTCGGTACGGCGACCGCGCCGATGTATCTCGCGCACGCAGCCGGCGTTGCGTTTCGCGTTTACGTCGGCGAGACCCGGCCGCTGCTGCAAGGCAGTCGGCTGACGGCGTGGGAGCTGATGCAAGCCGGCCTCGACGTGACGCTGATCTGCGACACGATGGTCGCGCGCTTGATGGCCGAAGGCGCGATCGATCTTGTGCTCGTGGGTACGGACCGCGTCACGCGCAACGGCGACGTCGTCAACAAAATCGGCACGTGCGCGATTGCGATTCTCGCGCGGCACTACGGGATTGCGTTTTACGTCGCCTGTCCGTCATCGACGTTCGACGCGGCCACGCCGACCGGCGCCACCGTGCCGATCGAGGAACGCGACGCGGACGAAGTGCGCACGGTATTCGGCCACGCAACGGCGCCGCGCGGCGTCAAAGTGCGCAACCCCGCGTTCGACGTGACGCCGTTCGACCTCGTCACCGGCTTTGTCACTGACGCGGGTTTGCTGGCGCCGCCATTCGACCTTTCGCTACTGCGGCTGCGGCCTCAATGAGCCGCTACCGGCCGCCGGGCGCGAAGTCGACTGCTGTCATCACATCGCAAGGACAGCGCCGCCTCGCCGACGAATTGAAACACCTGTGGAAGGTCGTGCGACCCGAGGTCACGCGCAAGGTGTCCGAAGCGGCCGCGCAAGGCGACCGCTCGGAGAACGCCGAGTACATCTACGGCAAAAAAGCGCTGCGCGAGATCGATGCGCGCGTTCGGTTTCTGTCGAAGCGCCTCGATGAGCTCGTGGTCGTGGACCGCGTGCCGCCGGACCGAACGCGGGTCTACTTCGGCGCCTGGGTCACGCTCGAGGACGAAGCCGGCGGCGAACTGCGCTACCGCATCGTCGGACCGGACGAATTCGATCGCGAGCCGGGCTACATCAGCATTGATTCGCCGGTCGCGAAGGCGCTGTTGAAAAAATGTGCGGGCGACGCCGTCGATGTCAAACGACCCGATGGTGTTGCGCACTACCGCATCCTGGCGATCGCCTACGATGAACCCGATTGAGATCAACGCGATCGATGGTCGAGTTGAACGGATCCGCGACGGATCAGCGCCGCTCGCGCGTATGAAGTGACGCAGATCAACAAGGAGACTCACGATGTACTCGAAGGATTCGCAATCGAAGCTCGCGGCCGGGGCAGTTCTGCTCGCGGGCATCATCGCGACGACCGCATCGGGCGCCGACGCGCCCGCGCCCGACGCTGCCGCACCCCCGTGCGAACGTCACGGCAACGTCGACCTCGCGCAGATGCAAGAGCACGCAGCGTCCGTGTTCGCGGCCGCCGATACGAATAGCGACGGCCAGATCACGCAAGCGGAGTTCCTTGCGTTCAAACCGCAGCACGAGGGCAGAGGCAAGGAAAGGCATGGCATGGGCATGGGCCGCCACACGCGGATGGGTATGGGTATGGGCGGCATGGGTATGGGCATGCATGGCCATGGCCCTGGCGATGGTAAAGCGTCGCCAGAGCGTGAGGCATGGACCGCTGCATTCGAGACCGAGCTGTTCAAGGAGCTCGACACCGACAAGAACAGCCAACTCTCCGCCGCCGAATTCTCGAAGACGCGCGAAGCGATGCATAGCGACACGATGCGCACCTTCGTGAAGACGCAGATGTTCACGCATCTCGATCAGAACGCCGACGGTGTGCTGACGCAGGACGAGTTCCCGCCGTTCGCGCAAAGGCTGGCGGCGATGGACACGAACGCCGATGGTAGTGTGACCCATGACGAAATGAAGGCCGCGCACAAGTCCATGAAGGGGGCGCAGACACACAAGCCGCAGAATTGAGCCCCACGATTGCCCGTACCCACCGACGAGGAACTCATGGCGCAGGTCCAGCGCCGCGATCAGGCGGCGTTCACGCGCCTCCTGGATCGCCACCTCGCCGGGTTGCAGAAATTTCTGCGGCGGCTGACGGGCAACGCGGCCGACGCCGATGAATTGGCTCAGGAAGCGTTCCTGCGTATCTGGAGCCACGCGCGGAGCTGGCACGCCGATCGCGTCAAGTTCACGACGTGGCTGTATCGGATCGCGCGCAATCTGGCGATCGATCGCCACCGCAAGCACCGTAGCGAATCGACGACGGACGACCTCACGATGATCGCGGACGAGGCGCCCGACGCCGGCCACGTCATCGACGCGCAGCGGCGCGAGCAGCTGATGCGAGGCGCCGTGGCGCAGCTGCCGGAACGTCAGCGCACCGCGCTCGTGCTGTGTCACTTCGATGGTTTATCCAATCAGGACGCCGCAGCCATATTGGAGGTGTCGGTCGATGCGCTCGAATCGCTGCTCTCCCGCGCGCGCCGAACGCTGAAGACGACGCTGCAGCCCATTCTCGAATCCCGCGAGGCACTGCCATGCACGACACACCGATGACACTCGAAGAATTCGACGCACACCTCGATCGCTACGGCGCGGTACTCGACCGCTGGCCGACGGCGACCGCCGCTCAGGCCGAACGGCTGCTCGCGACGTCGGCCGACGCGCGCACGCTGCTCGGACAGTCGAGCGACCTCGCATCGCTGTTAGACGCTGCGCTGCCGGCGGTCGCGTTGACGACCGGCGCGGTGCGCAGTCGCGTCCTCGCCGAGGTCGAGCGCGACATTGCGCAGCCCAGGACATTCGGGTGGTTCATGCACGGGCCACGAATATTGCGACCGATCGCGATCGCGGCTCTGTTGATTCCGTTGGGGCTCGGCTATGCAATCGGCAGCGGCCAGCAGTTCAACGGCGTCAACGAGGATCTCGTCTCCGACGTCAGCTTGCTCGCGTTCGCGGAGTACGAGGCGTATTCAGATGCAAACTAACCGCTGGGTGATTGGTGGCCTGGTCGTCTCGTTGATGCTGAATCTGCTGCTGGTCGGCATCATCATCGGGCGCGTGTCCGGCATCGGTCCGCCGCCCGGAATGGGACCCGATCCAACCGCGGGATTTTCCCGCGTGCTCGGCTTCCTGAGTGACGCGCGCCGGGCCGAAATCGCGCCGGACCTGCATCACCAGATGCGCGACCTGATTCCGCTGCTGCACCGGATGCGCGGCAATCAGCGCCACGTGTTCGAGACACTCACTGCGGATCCGTTCGATCCGGCGGCGCTCGAGCTGGCGTTGGCGGAGCTGCGGACAAATCTGACCGCCGCGCAGGTTGAGAGCCATCGCTCATTCGTGGAGATGGCCAAATCGTTGACGCCCGACGAGCGCGCGGGGCTGGCGCGTGCGATGCGGCACGGATCGCGGATGCACCGCGGCGGCTTTTCAATGGACAGGTCAATGAACGGCTCACGATACAGCGAGGGTTCCTGGGGGAAGCATCGCGAGCCCGGCGGGATCGAGCCCCCTCAAGAAGACCGTTAGCGACGGCGCGACCGTCCGCAACGGTTTGGCGCCGGGTGCTTCGAGCACGACCGCGCCCGACGCGTTGTCCACCGACAAGAACAGCTCCGACTCGGGTTCCGTGCACGCGAAAAATACCGTGAACGGTGCACGCGCACGCTGCTTCGCGAGTGCGTGACCGATCAGATTCTCGACCAGCCGATCGATGTCGGCCGGGTTCCACGGCAGGATCAGACTGACGTGTCCCTCGGAGGCGGTTGCCTCGAGGCCGCCCGACCAGAACGCGCCGTAGTACGCCTTGATGTCCGGATGAACCGGCATTTCGAGCGCGCGTTCCAGACCGGCGAAATCGTCCGCGAACGCGCGCGCGACCGGACGCCACGTGATCAGCTCGACGCCGTCGGCGGACGCAACCGGATCGCTAAATTCGCACGGTGAACGCCAATCGCGATCGTAGGGGCTGACGAGCGTTGGATGACGCGCGAGGTAGCGCTCGACGAACGCGGCAAGCGCAATGGCAACGTCAGTCTCGTGTGGCACGGCTGCGACCTTTTGTCGTTAAATGCCCAGGCAATGAATTCCCTGACTCTAAATCCCGTCGACCACATCGATGGCGTGGTCCAACTCCCGGGCTCGAAGAGCATATCAAACCGTGTGTTGTTGCTCGCGGCGCTCGCCGACGGTGCGACGCGGATCGGCAATCTGCTGCACAGCGAAGACACCGAATTCATGCTCGACGCGTTGCGCACCCTCGGCATCGGCGTCACGCAAACCGGCGCCGCCGTGCAGATCGTCGGCCGCGGCGGACCGCTCGTGACAGACGCCGTCGAGCGCGAGTTGTATCTCGGCATGGCAGGTACCGCGTTCCGGCCGCTGACGGCGGCGCTGTGTCTCGGCCGCGGAACCTTTCGCTTGATGGGAAGCCCGCGCATGGCGCAGCGTCCCATCGCGGATCTGGTGGATGCGCTGCGCAGCCTCGGTGCGTCGATCCGGTATCTGGGCAACGACGGTTTCCCGCCGCTCGAAATACGCGGCACTGGTTTGCGCGGCGGCGAGGTTACGATGCGCGGCGACGTATCGAGTCAGTTTTTGACATCGCTGATGCTGTGCGCGCCGCTCGCGAGTAGCCCGGTGACGGTGACGATCGACGGCGAACAGGTGTCGAAGCCGTACCTCGACCTGACGATCGACCTGATGCGACGCTTTGGCGTGCGTGCACATCACGCTGACTATCGCCGTTTCGAAATTCCGACCGGGCACTACCGTTCGCCGGGATCGATCGACGTCGAAGGCGACGCGTCGTCGGCCACGTACTTTCTCGCCGCCGCGGCGATTCGCGGCGCGGTCACCGTACGCGGTATCGGCCGCGCCAGCGTCCAGGGTGACCTCGCTTTCGTCGACGTGCTGCGCAACATGGGCGCGACGGTGCGCACGTTCGACGACCGCGTCGAGGTGACGGCGGCGCCGTTGCACGGCATCGATGTGGATCTCAACGCGATTCCCGATGCCGCGATGACGCTCGCGGTGCTGGCGTTGTTCGCCAGTGGCACGACGCGCATCCGCAACATCGCGAACTGGCGCGTCAAAGAGACCGATCGCCTCACCGCGATGGCAACCGAATTGCGCAAACTCGGCGCGCATGTCGTCGAGGGCGCCGACTGCATCGACGTCACGGCGCCGAAGCGCTTCAACGCGGCAACAATCGATACCTACGGCGACCATCGAATCGCGATGTGTTTTTCGCTCGCGGCCCTCGGCGGGGTGCCCGTGACCATTCGCGATCCCGACTGCGTCGCAAAGACCTTTCCGGACTATTTCAGCGTTTTCGAGTCGGTCTGCCGGCGCGGCTGACCCGCGGGCGTTTCGGTCACGCTGGCGGCCAATCGGTAGCGCGGCTTCGGCTGCGCAGTCGCCGCGGGCGGCGCGGCCGGCGCCTCGAACAGCGCGGCGATCGTCGCGAGGAAACGACTGCGCGCGCCGAGGAATTCGGGATCGTCGCTCGCGGCTCCGGTGATCAGCCGCGTCAGCTGCGGAAACGCGAACGGAAACAACACCAGCCCGGCGAACGCCAACTGCAGTTGGGCTGCGTCCACCCCCGCACGCGCGCCATAGTGGGCCGCGTCGCTGCCCGCGATACGGTGACGCCAGGTCGCGTCCTGCCGCGCTCCGATCGCCATGCCTTCGCCCCGGTACGCGAGCGCCTCCCACATCAGCAGCCGGATGATCTGCGGGTGCGCGACCGCGTGCCGCTGCAGCGCGACCAGACGTTCGGCCAGATTGGCGTCGGCGGGTGCGTCCAGCGCCGACTCGAGCCGATCTGCCAGCACCGCCGCGAACAGTCCGTCCTTGCTGCCGAAGTAGTGATAGAGCATCCGCTTATTGACGCCGGCCGCGGCCGCGATCGAGTCGATCCGGGCGCCGGCGGGTCCCGCGTCGCAGAACTCGGTCACCGCCGCATCGAGGATCAGTCGTTTGGTGCGGTCAGGGTCCCGAGTCGTTGCCATTGGAATCTTCCTCCGCGTGGGACAAAGATCGCGATCTGGAGATCGCTCCTACAAGCAATGGCCTCCTTGGTAGGAGCGATCTCCAGATCGCGATTCATCAAAGTAACTATACAGTTACTATTATGTAACTACCTGGTTAATAGTTCCACCTGGCGGGTTCTGCTATAAAGTCGCGCGCCCTCGAAGGACCCTGGCCATGTCGCGAACCCTTGTCCGCTCAGTGTTGTTGCTAACCGTCTGCATGATGGCGGCGACCCACGCGGCGGCGGCGAAACCCGGGCTCGACGACAGGGCGGCGGCCGCACTGGAGAATCTCGCCACCAAAATTCCGCTCGCGCCCGAATTGATCGGCAAGGCGTCCGGAATCCTGGTGTTCCCGCAGGTCTACAAGGCCGGATTCGTCTTCGGCGGTGCGGTCGGGGACGGGGCGTTACGGGTGCGCGGCGAGACAGTGCAGTACTACCGCACCACCGCCGTGTCGTGGGGGTTCCAGGTCGGCGGGCAGGCGCGCACCGAGGTGGTGCTCTTCATGACTGACGACGCGCTCGAGCGCTTTCGCGCGGGCAACGGCTGGCAAGCCGGCGTCGACGGCAGCATCGCCGTCATCACATTCGGCGCCGGCAACAGCATCGACACCGACAACATCCAGGAACCCATCATCGGCTTCATCTTCGACGACAAAGGCCTGATGTTCGACCTGTCGTTCAAAGGCAATAAGTACTGGAAGCTCGACGACTAACTGAAGAGTCCGGATCGACTGCGCTCCAGATCGAGCAACCAGCGTTTTGTCGCCAGTCCCCCGCCGAATCCCGTCAGCGATCCGTCGCTGCCGATCACGCGATGGCACGGGATGATGATCGGAATCGGATTCGCGCCATTGGCGGCGCCGACCGCACGTAACGCCTTCGGCTGATCGATGTAGATCGCGATGTCGCGGTACGCGCGTGTCGCGCCGTACGGAATCGTCGTCAGCGCGTGCCACACGGCGCGTTGGAAATCGGTGCCGTCCGGCGCCAACGGAATGTCGAAGGTGCGGCGCTCGCCGTCGAAGTACTGCTGCAGTTGGCGTTTCATGCGCCGGAACGGTTCGTCGGCGCGCTCCCAGTCGGGTTCGGCGTCGCGGGCTTTGTGACCACGCGAAAAACCGACGACTTTGAGCGCGTGCCGGCTGCCCGCCAACAGCAGCGGCCCGATCGGGCTTTCCATGTAGCTGTAGTACATCAGTGGTACATCACGATTCAGTCATGCGGCCGAGACACGCGCGGCTCCGGCCGCGCCACGAGCGGCAGCGGCCGATGCCCACAGATACATCACGGCGTACGCGCGAAACGGCCGCCAAGCCTCGGCCATGCGCCGCGCCCCGGCCGGCGTCGTGTCGAGTTGTTTGAGAATCACCCAGTCGCTCTCGGGGAATGCATCGGCGTCGCGGCCGGCGCGCATCGCGATGTACTGCGCGGTCCAGGGGCCAATGCCGGCGATGCCGGTCAACGCGCTGTGCAATGCCGCGGCCGGCATCGCCGCCGAGATCTCGAGATCGCCCGCCGCAACCCGTTGCGCGAGCCGTCGGATCGCTTCACCGCGGCGTCCCGGCATGCCGAGTTCCGAAGGCTGCTGCCGCGCGAGGCAATCCGCCGACGGGAACGAGAACCGACCGTGTCCGGCGTCGCCGTAGCGTTGAACCAACAGGCGCGCGAGCGCCGTCGCACGCGCAACGCTGACCTGTTGCCCGAGGATCGCGCGCACCGCGAGCTCGAATCCGTCAAATGCGCCGGGGACCCGCAGTCCGGGCGAGCGTGCGATCGCGCCGCGCAGGCGTCGATCCTTGGCAAGATGCGCGTCGATCACGGCCGAATCGGCGTCGAGGTCGAATACCCGGCGTGCCGCGCGGCGCAACTCGGGGGCGCGGTCGCCGAGCGCGGCCGGGAGCGCGAGTGTAACGGTTCGTGCCGTGGCGCGCGCCTCGATGGGATCGTTGGTACCGGCGAGCACGCGGCGATAGCACGTCCCCTGCACGCTTTCGAGCTCCGCGATCGCGCGTTTGGCGAAAAAGCCGAGCATCCACGCCGCGTCGTAGGGGCCGCGCACCGCGATACGCAGGCGCACCGCCGCTGGCTTGGGCGTCGGGGCTTGGCTGGTGGTTTGAAGCTTGGACACGAGTGGCAGCTTATAGCCGGCGCATTGGTGCGCCTAGTACGTGAAGGCGTTATCGTGCAGCACAGATGAAGAGCGACGAGACCGCGTGAGTACGAATCCGAAGATCGATCCGGTGGTCGAACCGGCGGGGCAACCAACCGATGCCGGGCGCCGCTCACGCACGCGCCGATACGTGACGCGCACCGCAATCTTTGTCGCGCTGTATTTCGGCATGCTCGTCTACCCGGTGCTCCGGTTGCTCGGTCTGCTGTTCCCCGCGTGGACGCCGGGCACCATCGAACTGCTGGTAATCATCGTCGGACCGATCGTCTGCCGCGTGGTGTATGAGCGCTACCCGACGCCGGTGACCCGCACGCTCGCGGCGGCCGCGCTGACGTGGCTGGGCATCTGCTTTCAGCTGTTCTCGATCATGCTGATTTTCGAGCTCGTCAATCTGGTTTCGCCGCTGCCCGCGCAAGCAGCCGGCGTCACCATCGCAACGTGCATCGTCGCGTTGAGCATCGTCGGCTTCGTCAACGCGCAGTTGCTGCACGTGAAGCGTGTCGCGATTCCCGGCCCAACGACCGTGCGCGGCCGCAGGCTCGTGCAGGTCAGCGACGTGCACATCGGTTCGCGCAGCCCGCGCCTGCTGCAGCGCATCGTGGATCGCGTCAATGCGCTGAAACCCGACTACGTTCTGATCACCGGTGACCTCATCGATTTCGCCGGCATTTCCCGCACCGAACTCGCGCCGCTCGGCACGTTCAACGCACCGGCGATCTTTGCGATCGGCAACCATGAGCGCTACGTCGACCTCGCCGCGATCGACGAGCGGATGCGGTCCCTGGGCGTGATCGTGTTGCGCGACGAAGCCCGGATTCACGGCCCATTTCAGTTCATCGGCATCGACGACGTCGACGCTGCGGCACGGATTCCGGCCGCGCTTGCGCGCATCGCGCTGTCGAAGCAGCACTACGGCGTGCTGCTATACCATCGCCCCGACGGCTTCGACGCCTCGGCGGCTCGCGGCATTCCGTTGATGCTCGCCGGACACACCCACGCCGGGCAGTTGATCCCGTTCAATTTCCTCGTGAAGCGGATCTATCCGCGGATGCGGGGGCTGCACGACATCAACGGCTCGCGCATGTACGTGTCGCCCGGCACCGGCACCTGGGGGCCGATTCTGCGTACCGGCTCCCGCTCGGAAATCACGCTGATCGAGTTCACCGCGTAGCGGCTCGACCGGGCGGCTTACTCTCCTCGCAGCGCCACCGTGATCGGCAGACGCGCGGCGCGAACGGCCGGGAACAGCCCGCCGACGACGCCCAGCACCAACGCCCAGACCATCCCTTGCGTCATCAGCTTCGGCGTCACCGCAAAATCGAATGCGACTTGCGAAAACGACGCGTTGTTCAACGTCGATGTCGTGAACCCATCGAACAGCAGATACGAAAGCATGGCTCCGACCATGCCACCGACGAGCGCAAGCAGCAGCGCCTCGGTCATTACCGAGATCAGCACCGGCGTGGCGCCAAAGCCGATCGCGCGCAACGTCGCGATTTCGACCGTGCGCGCGGTGACCGCGCTGAACATCGTGTTGAGCGCCGCGAAAATCGCGCCGACCGCCATGATCACCCCGACGAGATAGCCGAACCCGGTGATGATCGAAGTCAAACCCTTCGACTGTTCACCGTAAAAATCCTGTTCGGTGCGGATCTGCAGATCGAGGCGCGGGTCCTTCGCGATTTGCTCGGCGAGCTGACCGACCGCCGCGGGATTGTCGAGCTTGACCCGGATCGTGCTGTAGTTGCCGCTGCGGCGGAACGCCGACTGCACCACCTTGACGTCGCCCCAGACCTCGGACTCGTTGACGTCCCCTTTCGCATCGAACACGCCGACGATCTTCCAATCGCTGTCGCGAAACCGGATTGTCGCGCCGAGATCGACGCCCTCGAACTGATCGGTGGCGCGAACTCCGGCGATCACTTCGCCCTTGCCGGGCTCGAACGTCCGCCCGGCAATGATCCGCAGTTCGGGGCGCACGACGAAGGCCGCCTGCTCGACGCCACGAATGACGAGGTTGGCGGGCGTGCCGCTACGACGCTTCGGCACATCCGCGATCGTGTACAACTCACCGCTCGCGGCGACGATGCCTTCCATCTGCGCGACGATGTCGACGGTGTTCTGGTTCAAACCGCCACCCAGCTCATTGTTGGACCCGCCGCGCAACACGATCGCGCGCTCGGGTGCGCCGGTGGATTCGAGCGTGACGCGAAATCCCGCCGCCATCGCGAGGATCGATACCAGCACCAGCACGACCCCGGCGATACCCACGACGATCACCGACGAGGAGCCGAGGCGCGCGGGCACATTGCGCAGATTCATCAACGTAATTTCGCGGATCTGGCCCAGCATGTCATCGCTCCCGCAGCGCATCCACGATGCGCAGACTGCGTGCGGTCAACGCGGGGACCGCGCCGACGACCAGACCCAGCAGCGCCGCGAGCGCGAGTCCCTGCGCGATCGTCTCCCACGCAATCACAAACCCCGGCAGTATTTCCTTGATCCCTTTGCCGAGGCCCGGGGCGAGCAGTGCCGCGATGCCGAGGCCCAACGCGCCGCCGACGAGCGTCAGCAACACGGCTTCTCCGAGCACCAGCAGCGAGACGCGGGCATCGCTGAAGCCCAGTGTTTTCAGCACCGCGAGCTCCGGGACGCGTTCGCGAAATGCCTGCGCCATCGTGTTGCCGGTCAGCAGAATGATCGTGAAGAACACCGCGCCGAGGATGCCCCCCATCATCAATCCGATGTTGCCGATCTGATTGGCAAACTGCCGCGCAAATTCGGCTTCCGTTGCAGTGCGCGTCTCGTTGGCGGAATTTTCGAACTGCTTGTCGATCGCGCGGGCGACTTCCGCTGCCTTCAACGGATCGTCGACACGCACGATGAACCAGCCCACCTGACCCTGCCCGAACTGCCGCGCCTCATCGAAGTAGTCGTAGTTGAACAGGAACGGGTTCCGTCCTCTCCCACCCGACGGCGCCTGGTAGGTGCCCACGAGATCGAATTCCCATAGCCGGGTGTTGTCTTTTTTCGGGTAGATGTCGGCCTCGATCGGAATTTTGTCGCCAACGCGCCAGCCGTATTTCGTTGCCATGTCGGCCGGGGCTACCGCACCGGTGCGGGTGTTGGCGAACTTTTCGAGTTGCGCCGGATCGATCGCAAGTTCGGGATACACGGCGAAATACTCTTTCGGCGTTACCGGATACTTCGCGAAAAAGTTCTTGTGATCCTGATAGAAACCGCCGAACCAATCGGCGTGCGTCACCATCGCCACGCCGGGCACGCTGCGAATCTGATTCAGATGCCGGATCGGCAGCGGGTCGACGATCGAATACTTCGGTTGCACCATCAGTCGATCGGCGCCGGCGATGTCGACGCCCGCCGTAAACGCGTTGGCGATGCTGCGCAGCAACGCGAACAGCAGGAACGCGACGATGATCGAGAACAGCGTCAGCGCGGTGCGCGTCTTGCGCCGGAACAGCCCCGACCAGATCAGCGTTGCGAAGCTCACGCGCGCGCCTCCTCTACAAGACGGCCTTTGTCGAGGTGCAGCACATGGCGCGCGTGATCGGCAGCTTTTGGATCGTGCGTCACCATGATGACGGTCTTGCCGTGTTCACGATTGAGCAATGCGAGCAGATCCAGAATTTCGTCGGCGGTGTCGCGGTCGAGGTCGCCGGTGGGCTCGTCGCAGATCAAGAGCGTCGGGTCGGCCACGAGCGCGCGCGCGATCGCCACGCGTTGCTGTTGCCCGCCGGAGAGTTCGCCGGGCTTGTGGCTCGCGCGGTCCGAGAGCCCGACGATCTGCAGCGCCGTCGCGGCATTTTTCTTTCGTTGGGAAGCGTTCAGCGGCGTCAGCAACAGCGGCAGTTCGACGTTGCGCTGCGCGGTTAATACCGGCAGCAGGTTGTAAAACTGGAAGACGAAGCCGATGTTCTGCGCGCGCCATTTCGCGAGCCCTTTTGAATTCAACGTTTCGAGTTTTTGACCCGCCACCGTGATGCTGCCCGACGTCGGCTGATCGAGCCCGCCGATCAGATTGAGCAATGTCGTTTTGCCCGAACCCGACGGCCCCATCAGTGCGGCGAAGTCGCCCGCCTCGATGCTGAGGTCGAGATCGTGCAGCACCAATACTTCCTGTTTGCCGCGCACGTAGCTCTTCGAGACTTTCGACAGCGAGACAATTGCGCTCATCGTGATTCCTTATTCCTGGTATCTGTTCAGGTTGCGGGTGCGCGTTCGTCGAGGAACGCGACCTTCACGCCCATGTCGGGCAACACGCGTGGATTTTTTTCGAGCAGCGCGATCCGCACCCGAACCGTCGCCTTGTTGCGATCCGCAGTTGGAATGATCGCGATCACTTCGGCCGGGATGCGCTCATCCGGATACGCGTTGAGCGTGACCGCGACGGGCTGTTTCGGCTGAACTCGATTGATGTACGCCTCGTTGACGTCAACCTCGACCTCGAGCGAATCCATGTCGACGATCGTGCAGATGCCGGTGCGCGTGAAGCCGCCACCCGCGGAGTTCGGCGAGATCATCTCGCCCGGCTGCGCGGCTTTGGCGACGACGATGCCGGTGAACGGTGCACGGATTTCCATGTCGTCGAGCAACTGGCTCTGCACCGCGGCACGGCGCTGCGCGACGATCACATCCTGGCGCGCACGTTCGAGGCGCGCGCGCAAACCTTCGAGCGACAACACAGCGCGATCGAGATCCGCGGCGCTTGCGAGCTTGCGCTGCGCCAGACCCTGCGTGCGTTGCAGATCCAGTTCGGCCTGGCGGATCTGCACTTTCATCTCTTCGAGCCCGGCCGTTGCCGCGGCGAGTTGTGATTCCGACAACGCGAGTTCCGCTCGCGGGATGCTGGCATCGAGCCGTGCCAACACCTGACCCGCCTCGACGCGCATCCCCTCTTCGATGAATACCTCAACGACCTTGCCGGTGAATTTCGCACTGACGGTTGCTTGCCGCCGCGCGACGACATAGCCGGTTGCGTCGAGCACGCTATCGTCCTGCGCGGATTTCGCCGCGACCGACGCTGCAACCGCGGGTGCTGCCACCGGCACCGGCTCGGCCTTCGGGAAATTCACGAACCAGACCACGAACGCAATGCCGGCGACGACCGCGATCGCGGCGAACCAACGCCATGGACGCCGCGGCGCTTCGGCAACCGCCGCGCCGCGATCGATCCTCAGCTCGTCCAACAACGCACGCTTATCCACTCGCGCACCGCAGGCAAAAGGGCCGCCGAGTCTAGCACCGGGCGTCGTGCGGCTTGAAGGTCTTGCGACGGCGGCCTCGCGGTATGATGCAGACAGTCAACGCGGAACACTCAATCAATGAGCACGGAATCGGCGAGCACGCCGGAACTCATCATCGAACAACTGCAGCTCGGCCCGATGCAGAATTTCGTTTATGTCGTCGGTTCACGCACGACGCGCGAGGTCGTGCTGGTGGATCCCGCATGGGATATCGACGGCTTATCGGCACACCTCGCCGAACGCGACTACAAATTGACCGGCGCGTTGGTGACGCACTATCACCCCGATCACATCGGCGGCGGCTTCGGCGGCCGCAGCATTCCCGGCCTAGCGGAACTGTTGGGGCGCCATCCGGTGAAGGTGTACGCGCATAAGCACGAGGCCGCGGGCGTGCGCAAAGTGACCGGCATCTCGGAGAGCGATCTCGTCAAAGTCGACTCGGGCGACAAGCTCAACGTCGGCGACATCGAGATCGAATTCCTGCACACGCCGGGGCATACGCCGGGCTCACAGTGTTTTCGGATACGCAACACGCTCGTATCCGGCGACACGCTGTTCATTCAAGGCTGCGGCCGCGTCGATCTACCGGGCTCGGACCCCGAGCAGATGTACCACAGCTTACGCAAACTGGCGGCGCTGCCGGACGACACGCTGCTATTGCCAGGGCATCACTACAGCGAAGCGCCGAACGCGACGATGGCAGAGACCAAAGCACAAAACGCGTATCTGCGGATCGAGGACCTCGGCACCTGGAAGCAGGTGATGGGCTAGTGGCAAGAAAGGGTCTGACCCCGTTCTGCTGTTACAGGCCACTGAATCCGTCCCGTTAGCAGGTGCCCTCGACATTCGCCAGCGCCAACATTTTTGCAATGGCGACAGTACAACTCGACACCGGCTCGAATACCGCGTTGCGACCGAACATCGGTGCGCCGACGTAGCCGCGTATCTGCAACTTGCCGTCGGAACTGCGCGTGATCTGGCTCTTGTACATCTTTCCCGACTCGGGATCGTACAGCTGACCTTGCCATTTGCCGTCGCGGTACTGGTAGCCGTTGAGCAGATCCATTCCCACGATCGTGCGGGCGCGCAATGACTCTGCGGGATTTTTCAGATCGACCCGGGTCGTGCCGACGGGACCTTCCTCGCCTTCCTTATAAAGCGGATCGAGGATCGAGATGATCGTCGCGTGCAGCCCGCCGTCCGTCTCGCTGATTTCGAGAATCGAATTGTTCGACGCCCAGTGGCCGAACACGGCGTCACGGTCATCGGCCAACGCGAAGCCCGCGCCTAACAGCAGGCCGATCATCAGCATTCGTAGCAGCATCGTGGATCCTCTATGGGTGGGGTTGGGCGGAAACTCGCGATAGTATCGAAGCCCATCGACGCAGGGGAGCACGACAATATGGACACGGGCGCATTTTCGGGTTTCGAGGTCTCCACGCGCGATCCCGGCATCGCCTGGATCCAGTTCAATACGCCGGAGCGCCTCAACGGCATGACGACCGCGATCAAGCGCGATCTGATCGAGACGGTCACGCAAGCCCAGATGGACAACCGCGTGCGCGTGCTCGTATTCACGGGAACCGGTCGCGCGTTCTGTGCGGGCGACGATCTGAAGGCGTATCGCGACGCCGAACTCGGCGGCAAACCGCTGGTACCGGGAATTCCACCCGGACACGACAACGCAATCGGCACCTACAACGGCCTGCGGACGATTTCGCAGCGCCTCAACGCCGCCGTTCGGGGCCTCGACAAACTGACGATCGCCGCGATCAACGGTGTCGCGATCCAGACCGGGTTTTCGCTGGCGCTGTCGTGCGACTTCCGGATCGCGGCGAATACCGCCCGCATGGGCAGCGCGACGCTGCGCTTCGGTCTGCTGCCCGATGAAGGCGGCCAATACCTGCTCGTGCAGTTGCGCGGCGTCGCAAAAACGATGGATTTCCTGATGCGCAAACGTATCGTCGATGCCAACGAAGCGCTGCGTCTGGGGCTCGTGAGCGAAGTCGTCGATGCAGATCAACTCGAGCGTGCAACGATGGCGCTCGCGACCGAACTCGCGAACGGTCCCCAGGTATCGATGCGGTTGTTGAAGCGCTCGGTCTACAACGCGGCGGAACTCTCGTTCGAACAGGCGCTCGATGAAATCGCGTCGAAGACCGCGATCAGCGACCACCACCCCGACGCACGCGAAGGCGTCGCCGGCTTTCGCGACAAACGGGAGCCTTCGTTCAACAGCTGGCTCGAAACTACTCCGAAGTAGGAGGCCGAAGTGATGGACGCGCTCGTCGACTACACCGTTGTCGAACCCGGCATCGCGCTGATCA